>CAKONA010000145.1 GCA_934096785.1 uncultured Bacilli bacterium
TATACTGTACTTTTAGCATCTTCAGTAACTCCTTGAAATGTTTTAAACATTAAGTTAAAGTTTCTAATATCAGTAAAGTCACTCTTACCACAATTAGGACAAACAACATTATGTTCTCTAATATAGTTCATTAATTCTTCATTACTGAATTTACCAGCATCTTCTACACCTAAGTCTTCTAGTAATTTATCAGCTCTATGGCGAGTCTTACAATGCTTACAATCAATAAGTGGGTCACTAAAAGTTTTTAAGTGTCCACTAGCCTCCCAAGTCTTAGGATTCATAAGTATAGCAGAATCTAATGATACATTATTTATATCTTCTTGAATAAATTTCTTTGTCCAAGCCATCTTTATATTATTTTTAAGTATAGCTCCTAAAGGTCCAAAATCCCAAGTATTTGCAAGTCCTCCATATATTTCACTTCCTTGGAATATATAACCATAATTCTTACAATAATTAGTTAATTCTTCCATTGTTATTTTCTTTTCCATACATCCTCCTTAAATAAAAAACTCCTAAAACAATGTAAGGGTCCAAAAGGACGGTTCCACCTTACTTATTCTAGAAGAATCACTTTATATTTTACAGCCTAAGTGCTTTGCCATCACACTATCATCGCTCATTACATGTATTTTAGCACACAATTATTTCATTTTCAATACTAAAGGCTTTGTTTTTAAGAAATCATCTTTTTTACAATCATTTGGTGTAAATCTCTTCTCTTCAAATTCAAGCATTTCTATTTCACCCTTTTGATTTACATACATATCTACAAAGTATGCACCCATTGTATTTTCAAGTCCTTGTCTTATCGCAAAGTTGGTTTTAGCAGTCAAACATGGTATTAAGAATGCAATTACATTTCTATAAGCCATCATATGACTTTGATGAAAATGTCCACTTCCTAGTATATTTGGTTTACATCCTGGTTCCATCTTATCTATATATTTTTGCATTTTATAAGATAAACTTGATGCACATCCTCCTCCTGGATGATACATTTCTTCAGTAGTGTTAGGACTTTCTTTAGGGCAAAATATTCCTTTATCATCCCCCATAAAATGTAAATCAGGTCTTTCTCTTTCAATCGCAGGTCCCATAAATAATCCACCATTCTTAGCATGAGTTTGATCATGAGTACCAGTTATAAAATATGTATCAATTCCTTCAACACGAGGATAATAATTAGTAATATAATCTAGTTGTCTTGAAGCACCTTGTCTAAATAATGCATATTGATGTTCCGGTCTATTATGATAGTCTCCATCAAGAACATCTCCAAAATGTAAAACAGTATCTATTCCCTTATCACGAGTCTCTCTATATATTTGATTAACAAGATTAAGCTGTTGAGCTTCATTACAAAAGTGAGTATCAGATATCCAAGTCTGTCTTATTCTAGTTAATTCATCTTTATTTGGTTTAATAGTCTTACCTACTTTATTTCTATTTCTTTTTATTACTATTTTATTACTAGTATCAGACAAGTTAATATCATATCCTTTAAGTTTAAATTCTTCAATAAGTCCCCCTAACTTAAGAGGTGTTATACCAAATCTTTTACATACAGCCTCTACTGTATCTCCATTTTTAATACCAGAATACATCTTATCTTTTTCATCTCTTAACGTTTTTTGACTAACATACACTGATTCATTATCTCCAAGATACAATGTTTTGAAGTTTTTATAGTCATCATTAATAGTATTATAATATGGTATATACATTTGACTAGTATTTTTTAAATTACCTTTTTTATCTTTTTTAAGTGTCACAACCCAACTACCTACAGTATTATATACTGGTGTGTTAGCATCCTTCATTTCATCAGTTGTTCCAACAACAGTAGGCACTTGATAAGAACGAACCCCACGTCTTAAAAATGAATCACACGCAGCAAAGTGACTAGTAACAAGTATATCTGTTTTATCTTCATTTCTTAAAGATGCTATCTTTTGTTGAGGTTTATAACTTATTGTATAAGGAACATTACCACTTGAATGTTGTAAGTATAATGAGATTGTGCCATTTCCTTTATCTGTAACAAAGCTTACCTTTTTACGCTTAGGTCCAAGATATATCATATCTTCCCTTTTTTCTGCAATTAAGTTACCAATATCTACTTTATCTTTAGTTTTTAAGAATGATAAATCATGTTCACCAGTAACAAAATATGTAGTTATTCCATCAACTCTAGGAAAACATGAAGATACATAATCAGCTTGATCTTCATATCCATATTTATGAAGAGTTGAGTTATATATACTTTTAGCTCCTTTGTAGATACCCTCAACTACATCACCTGTTAAAAATACATATTTAACACCCATTGATTTAGCTTTCAAATACATATCATTTAGAATACTTGTTTGCTGATAAACACTTCCAAATCTAGTATCAGATATAAGCATACACTTAATGTTATCATCATTATTAACTATTTCATACGATAAATCATTTATTAACTTTTCATGTCCAAAGTTACGAATTAATGTTACCGTAGTTTTTTCATCATACTCATTTGATGCACTAGTATTCATCGTAACTACATTATTTCCCCTCTTTTTAAGTTCATGAATAAGAATAAACATATCATCCTTACTTATGTTATATGATTTACACAAGTCTTCTAATATGCATTCTTGAGCTAAAGTATCAAATTGCAATTGATCAGTTAACTCCTTCAAATTTTCTTCAGTTACTTCAACAAGTCCTTCTTCTTTTTTTATTACGTCGCCTTCATCAAGTATTAATCCATCATTAATCTTTTTATTCATTAATACTCCTCACCTATCTTAACTTAAGTATAGTATTTACACTAAAAAATTTCAATAATTTTTTTAAAAAATTTAAAATTTTACTTTTTACTATAAAATTCAATTTTAGTTCTAATAACTACAAGACAATTAACTTATTACATCAAGTTCTACTTCTAAAA
>CAKONA010000146.1 GCA_934096785.1 uncultured Bacilli bacterium
AGTAATGTTACTAATATGGCTAATATGTTTTCTAATAGTGAAGTAACTGAAATAAAAGGCCTTGAAAATTTTGATACTAGTAAAGTAACTGATATGTCTGGCATTTTTAATAGCTCAAAATTAAAATCTTTGAATTTAAGTAATTTCGATACAAGTAACGTAACTAGAATGTGGGGAATGTTTCAATCAACCAATCTATCTATTTTGGATTTAAGCAATTTTAATACAAGCAAAGTTACTGATATGAGTTGGATGTTTAATGGTGCTTCAATTGTTGAACTAAAGGGTCTTGAAAATTTTGATAATAGTAAAGTAATTAATATGAGCAATATGTTTAGTTCATTCAAGACATCTTCACTAAACTTGAAAAAATTTAATACAAGCAATGTAACAAATATGAAGCAAATGTTTTATAATAGTAAAGCCTCAACAATAGATGTAAGTGGCTTTGATACTAGTAATGTAACTGATATGAGTGGTATGTTTGTAGGCTATGAATGTGATAGTTTGGATTTAAGTAATTTTGACACAAGTAAGGTAACTAATATGTATCAAATGTTTATGTATTCAAAAATTAAAATTTTAGATTTAAGTGGATTTAATACAAGTAACGTAACAAATATGTATGGTATGTTCTATTATTGCAAGATGCCAACTCTTGATTTAAGTGACTTTGATACGAATAAAGTTACAGATATGGGCAGTATGTTTGATGGATGTACTAATCTAAAAACTATATATGTAAGTGATAAATTTACGACTACAAATGTAACAAATAGTAGAGATATGTTTAAAGGTTCATCTAAATTAGTTGGAGGTTTTGGTACAGCGTTTAATGGTAATTATATTGATAAAACATATGCACGTATTGATACCGCAGACTCTCCAGGATACTTTACTCTTAAAAATTAAGATAGGTTTTCTATCTTTTTTCAATTGGGGTAGAAATAATTTTCTTTTTGTGGTAAAATACTTTTAGCATTTAAACTTTTAAAGGGAGTGATAATATGAGTAAAATTAATATAATGAGTTTAGGTGGATTAAATGAGAATGGTAAGAACTTATATACTGTAAAAGTTGATGGTCGTTTATTTATATTTGACTGTGGTATGAAGTATGCTCCAGATAAGATGTATGGTGTTGACTATGTAATACCTGATTTTTCTTACTTACTTGAACATAGAAAAGAAATAGTAGGTGTGTTTATAAGTCATCCTCATAATGAGAATATGGGTGCTCTTACTGATTTATTGAAGGCTATGCCTGAGTTAAATGTGTATGCATCTAATTATACAAGTGAAATAATAAAATATGAATGTAATGAAGAAAAGGTTGAAATAAAGAACTTACATACTATTAAAGCACATAGAAAGATTGATATTGCTAAAAATTTAAGTGTGTTTCCTTTTAGTGTGACACATAGTAGTCCTGAAACACTTGGGTTTGCGATTAATACTAATGATGGAGCTATAATATATATGGCTGACTTTATAATAGATCCTACGATGAATGGACACTATGATATGGATTTAGGAAAGCTTGCATATATTGGAAAGCAAGGCGTTCTTTGTTTAATGGCTGAGAGTGTCTTTGCTGAAAAGAAGGGACATACTAGTCCTAATCATAAGCTTGAAAGTTTCTTTAAGAATGTTGTTGATAAACATAAAGGTAGAATAATATTTACTGTTCTTCCACTTCATATATATAATATCCAGGAAATATTTAACTCAATAAGAGGAAAGAATAGAAAAGTAGTAATAATGGGTAAGGAGTTACATAATATAGTTTCTTTGTGTAGTCGTAATGGTTACTTAGATATAGAAGATGGTGTTATTGGTAACTTAACTGACTTAAGAAATGAAAATACTATTATACTTATAAGTAATGATAGAGAGACACCATACTCAAACATAAATAGAATATTAAATGGTCATGATAAATTCATAACTCTTGAAAAGGGAGATACTGTATGTTTTGCTGAACCTAGTTATGATGCATATGAAAAGTTACTTGTTAAAATACTTAATGAACTTGCGATTAAAGGAGTAGATATAGTACAAATACCTAAAGATAAGAGTGTACGTCATCATGCTTCTAGTGAAGACTTAATGCTTCTTGTTAAACTATTTAATCCTAAATATTATATGCCTATAAAGGGAGAGTACAGATATCAAGTACAAAATGGAAATCTTGCATATAGAGTAGGAATTCCTAAAGAAAATATTCTTCTTAAAGAAAATGGAGATGTTGTTACATTTGAAAATGGAGAATTAAAAGAAAACTTTAATAGAGTGTTTGTTGATGATATATTAATAGATGGTAACTTTAGTGAAGATGTTGGTGACATTGTCTTAAAAGATAGAGAACTTTTAAGTAGTAATGGTCTTGTTGTTGTATCTGCGACACTTAGTAAGAAAAATAAAAATGTTGTTATAGAACCTGAGATTATTACTCGTGGATTTATATATTCTAAAGATAATATGGATTTAATAAATGAAGTTAAAAAATTAAGTTATGAGATAATTAAAAGTAATACATATTCTGGTAAGTATGCTGATTATGCTAAGATTAGAAATGATATACGTGAAATAGTTGGTGGATACTTATTTAAAGAGACTCAATGTAGACCTGTTATACTAACTGTTATTCAAGAATTATAGGAGGAAGTAATGATTTATTTAGATTATAGTGCAACAACACCTGTAGATGAGAGAGTTCTTGATTCATATTGTAAAGTAACTCGTGAATTTATTGGTAATGCTAATAGTATACATACTCTTGGAGTTAAATCTAAAGAGTTATTGATGCAGGCAACTAATCAAATAGCTGAAATACTTAATTGTCATCCAAAGGAATTAATATTTACTAGTGGAGCAAGTGAAAGTAATAC
>CAKONA010000147.1 GCA_934096785.1 uncultured Bacilli bacterium
CATGCACATTTATAGCTTTATACTTTGGAGTTTCAAGTAACACTTTAGGTATTATTTGTCCATAAGCACAAGTTATTATCACATCTGGTTTAACATCAAATACTCTTTCATATTCATTTCTTATTTTAACGGGTTGAAACACATCAATTCCATGTTTTAAAGCACATTCTTTTACTGGTGTCATCTTTAACTCATGATGTCTTCCAACTTCCTTATCAGGTTGTGTCACTACTAAAACAACATTAGTATTTTCTATTAACATTTCTAAAACAGGTACACTAAATTCTGGTGTTCCCATAAAAACTACTCTTTTATCTTTCATCTTTGCTCCTTCACATAAATTATATTAAATATTCATGCTTATATCAATAGATACATTCTTTATATTTATATTGTTTACTTCCTTCATTACAGGTAATAAATTATCTATTTTTTTATATTTTATCATTATATTAAATCTATATTTATTATTAAGTCTAACTATACTTGATACAGATGGACCTAGAACTATAAATTCTTTATCATCTAGTTTAGTATCTATAAACTTCTTAACCCTATTAGCTGCATCCCTTGCCTCATTAAATATAGTACTTGTTATTAATATATTACATATATAAAAGTAAGGTGGATACATTAGTTTCTTACGTATATTCATTTCATAATTGAAAAACATTTCAAAGTCATTTCTAACTACACATTTATATACATAATTAGTAGGATTATATGTTTGTATTATTACTTTACCTGGAAGATTAAATCTACCAACTCTGCCTGCTGTCTGACTCAATAATTCATAAGTTCTCTCACTACTTCTAAAGTCAGGAATAGATAGACTAGCATCACTATTTATAGTTCCAACTAAACTAACATTTTCAAAGTTAAGTCCTTTTGATATCATTTGAGTACCGACTAGAATATTATATTTACCACTTGAAAACTCTTTTATTAGTTTTTGATGCGCATTCTTTGTACTAGTAGTATCAGCATCCATTCTAAGTACATTTGTATTATATTTCTTAGCTATCATACTTTCTAATTTCTCTGTACCAAGACCTAAATCTTTAATAGCTTCTTCATGACAGCTAGGACACACATCACTCTTTATACATCTATATCCACAATAATGACAACTATAACTATTACTACTCTTATGATAAATTAATGATATATCACAATTAGGACACTTATATACAAATCCACAATTAGTACAACTTAAGAATGTTGAATACCCTCGTCTATTTAAAAGTAGTATTACTTGCTCATTTCTTCTAAGTGCATCCTTTATCTCTTTATCAAGTTTATCACTTATTATATAGTTATGTTTTTTAGCTTCCTTGTCCATATCAACTATTTCAAAAGATGGAAGTCTACCACTTATTCTAGAAGGAAGATTTATTAAATGAAACACTCCTTTTTTACCTCTAGCATACTGTTCTAAAGAAGGTGTCGCACTTCCCATTATGACTTTAGCATTATTGTATTCACTTCTTTTAAAAGCTATATCTATCGCATTATATTTAGGAGTATTTTCTTGCTTATATGTTTGACTTTGACATTCATCTATTATTATTAAACCAATATTTTTTAAAGGAGCAAATACTGCACTTCTAGCACCTACTACTAAAGATACCTCTTCGTTCATTATCCTTCTGTATTCATCATATTTTTCTCCTTCACTTAATGAACTATGAAATACAGCTACTCTATCTCCAAAAACACCTTTAAAGCGAGCTACTATTTGAGGAGTTAAAGATATTTCAGGCACTAACACTATACCAGTCTTACCACTCTTTAAAGTCCTTTTTAATAACTCTATATACACCTCAGTCTTACCACTACCAGTAACACCATAAAGTAAAAACTTGTCATCACTAGAATTTATTATTTCATTAACAGCATTTATTTGCCCCTCTGTTAAATGAATTATCTTTTTTTCTTCTTCTACTTCTACTTCTCTATTTATTTCTATTTTTTCTTCAATAACTATTTTCTTTTCTATTAAACTTTTTATAGAACTACTAAACTCTTTCTTCTCCTTACTTCCTTCTTTTAAAGTATTTATTATATTTATTTGAACTTTATTTCTTTTATTTTCTTCTATATATTTATCAACGTCTATTTCTTTATTTAACATTACTTTAGTAATATATTTTCTATTTATATTAGTCTTTAATGATGCTTTCAATGCTTTAGGTAACATAACTTGATAACAAGATATTAAATTACATAACAAAACATCACTCATATATTTACCTAATTTGAGTAATTCATTATTTAAATAAAAATCACTTTCTTGTATTCTTATAATACTTCTATATTCTAAAGAATTATCTATGTTATCATGTATTTTAAGTACAAATCCTTCTACTTCTACTTTACCAAAAGGCACTATTACTTTATGTCCTACTTTAATAGTATTTTTTATCTCATCTGGTATTATATAGTCAAATACTTTATTAAGTGATTTAACAGAATATTCTATTATTACACTCGCAAGCATTAAATTCCTCTTAAGAATGGATTATATTTAAGTTCATGTTCTACAGTAGTATCTTCTCCATGTCCAGGATACACTTTCACATTAGTAGACATGTATTTAAATACTTTAAGACTATTTATCATATGCATCTCATTACCTTCTTCAAAGTTACCTATTGTCTCTTTAAATACAAAGTCTCCACTAAATAATATATCGTACTGATCAAAGTAAAAAGATACACTATCCATAGTATGACCATATGTCTCTATAACTTTAAATGAGAATGTATCTATTTTAACATCTCCCTTAGTTTTATAATCTATTATTTTAGCAGTTGGATAAACTTTCTTCATCTCTTCAAGACAACCTATATGATCAAAATGATAATGAGTTATAAGT
>CAKONA010000148.1 GCA_934096785.1 uncultured Bacilli bacterium
CCTTGATCTAAAAGGTCTTTGATTAGATCAAGTTCTACTATTTCTATAGGTTTAGGAGAAGGTACAACTCTCCTATAACCTCTACCAGCATCTTCTGTGAATGTATATCCTTTTGATGAAGCTATTTTTTCAGCTTCCTTCTTAGAATAAAATGATCCTACAGGTTTATCTGGTTTCTTAAAAGCTGGGTCTTTTTTATCAACTATTACTTGTGTTACGACTGATGCACACCCTTTGTTGATGTCCCTTGCTTTCAATTCAGTTTGTATTGCTTGTTGTAAGTGATAACCTATGTATCCTTGACTCATTGCTCCACATTCTGCGAATGGCATAGTTGGAGTACTTTTTGATTCTTCGAATGCTAGGTTTATCATTCCCACTTGAGGTCCATTTCCATGAGTTACAACAACATTATATCCTTCACTTACTAAGTCTACTATTGATTTAGCAGTGTTTTTAACTAGCTTTAGTTGTTCTTCTGGAGTATTTCCTAGTGCATTTCCTCCTAAAGCTACTACTATACTTTTATTTCTTTTCAAGGTTTATCTGCTCTTACTAGAGGCATTGACATACATCTTGGACCACCTCTACCTCTTGATAGTTCAGCACTATGCATTTCAAGTACTTTGATACCATTATCTCTTAGTAATTCATTTGTGATATTGTTTCTATCATATACAATTACTACTCCTGGAGCTATACATAATGTGTTACTTCCATCATTCCATTGTTCTCTTTCAGCACCTATTTTATCTCCTCCTGCACATGGAATTAATGTTATTTTTCTACCAAGATAGTCTTCTAATATTTTTTCAAGTGAAGCATTTCTTTCTTTAACATTAAGTCCTCCTTCGCCATCACTCTTTATTTCAAATACTTTTAGTGTTCCCATGATACCTGGATGATATGTGAATTTATCAATGTCTATTTGAGTAAATACTGTGTCTAAATGCATGAATGCACGACATTCTGGTATGTTGAATGCAAGTATTGTATCGATTTTAGCATCTTCATCAGCAAATACTTTATATGCTAATTCTTCTATCGCATCAGCACTTGTTCTTTGACTAATGCCTATTGCTAAGATATGTTCATTTAAGTTAAGAATATCTCCACCTTCAATGTGATATGCACTGTATCTATCAAAATATTTATCAACTTGACCTTTGTAATCTGGATGATACTCAAAAATATATTCTGCATATATAGTTTCTCTATTACGTGTTACTGAGTACATTCTATTTAGTGATACACCATTTCCAATTGAAGCAAATGGATCACGAGTAAAATATAAGTTTGGCATAGGATCTACTACAAAAGATGTGTCTTCTTTAATAGAGTCTACTAAACTTTTACCTTTCTTTGCTTTAGATTTAATTACTTCGTTATTAATAATTCCTTCCATAGTTTTTAAAACTAGAAGTCTATTATTTTCTATTGAAGATAAGTATTCATATACAAGTCCTCTATATTTAGGAGTACGTATACCTGCTTCATATATAAATTGTGTTATGAATCTTTCTCTAATTTCAGGATCTAAATTTAATACATCTGTCATTAGGTCTTCTAAATATACTACTTCTACTCCATTATCTTTAAGAATTCTTACGAACTCATCATGCTCTTCTTGAGCAACTGGTAAAAATGGAATATCATCAAATAGAAGTCTTCCTAAACTATCAGGTGTAAGGTTTAATAGTTCTCTACCTGGACGATGAACTAATACCTTTTTAAGTTGATTTATTTCACTAGTTACATTAATTGGTTTCATTAAACTCTCCTTTATTATCTATTTTCTCTTTTATTATATCAAAGTAACATTTTTAAGTAAATGATTTACAAAGAAAAAGTTCACTTTTAGAAAGTAAACTTTATTATGATTATTGTTTAAGTGTAAAGTATCCAGGAGTATCTGAATCAGGTCCTCCATCTACTCTAGCATATGTTTTATCATAAGAATAAATTTTATTATATTTAGTTCCATTTCCACCAACTAGTTTGCTACAACCATTGAACATACTTCCATATAAAGTAACATTGTCTGTTTTAAATTTGTTAGTTACATATATTGTAGTTAAATTTATCGCATCCAGGAACATTTCTTTCATATTAGTAACATTACTTGTGTCAAAGCTGCTTAAATCCAGTGATGTAACAGCTGATTCTTTAAACATTTTGCTCATATTTGTTACTTTGCTTGTATTGAAATTACTTAAATCAATATTTGCGGTTTTATTTTGATAAAACATTTCTGACATATTAGTTACATTACTTGTATCAATTTTATCTAAACCTTTTATTTCAACATTTCCTTTGATAAAGCGAAATAAGGCATACATATCAGTGACGTTGCTTGTATCATATTTACTTATATCTAGAACTGGTATTTTAACTTGACTAAACATACCTCTCATATTTGTTACTTTACTTGTATCAAAGTTTTCATAGCCAATTATTTCTGTAGCTTCGCTTCCACCAAATATTCCATTCATATTTGTTACTTTACTAGTATTAAAATTGCTTACATCAAGTTTTTCTATTTTGCTACCAGAAAACATTCCTGACATATCAGTGACGTTGCTTGTATCAAAATTCTCAAGTCCTATTAATTCAGTTGCAGCAGTTGCATCAAACATACTTCCCATTGTAGTTACATTACTTGTATTATAGTTACTTACGTCTATTTGTGATAAGTTTATATATGCAAACATATATGACAAATCTGTAACATTACTTGTGTCAATGTTTTCATATCCTTTTATTTCAGTAGCATCGCTTCCATAAAATAGTCCTTTCATATTTGTTATTGTTTCTGTTTTAAATCCATTTAAATTGATAGAACTTGCTGAAGTCCCTGAAAACATGTAACTTA
>CAKONA010000149.1 GCA_934096785.1 uncultured Bacilli bacterium
TGTTTGTTCAATCAAATGTTAATTCTCGACTTGATTTAAGCAGTTTTGATACAAGTAGCGTAACTGATATGGGTAGTATGTTTAATCAGACAAAATCTAAATATATTGATCTTAGTTCATTTAGTACATCATTTGTAACTGACATGGAAAATATGTTCTGTTATGCTAGTGTAGAAAAACTGGATATTAGTAATTTTGATACAAGTAATGTAACCACTATGTCTCAAATGTTTTATAGTATTAAAGTTTCAAATCTAGATTTATCAAATTTTGATACTAGTAAAGTTATAAGAATGGACGCAATGTTTGCTTATAGTAAAGCTTTAATATTAGATTTGAGTAGTTTTGATACAAGTAATGTAACTAATATGGGCAGAATGTTTTATTTTTGCAATATGTCTTCTATAATTGGTTTAAATAGTTTTGACACAAGCAAGGTAACACATATGAAAAGTATGTTTGAATTTAGTCAAATTAAATCATTAGACTTAAGCAGTTTTGACACAAGCAACGTTACGAATATGAGTTATATGTTTTCTAGAAGTAATATCACAACCATTGATTTAAGCAGTTTTGACACAAGCAACGTTACGAATATGAGTTATATGTTTTATAAAAGTAATATTACTTATATAAATGGACTTGAAAACTTTAATACAAGCAAGGTTACTGATATGAGTAATATGTTTAGAGAGTGCAATACTAATCAATTGAATTTAAGCAGTTTTGATACAAGCAATGTAACTGATATGGGTAGTATGTTTTATTTAACTGATTCTTCTAAAATTGATATTAGTAATTTTAATTTTAGTAAAATTAAGAGTTTGGCATATCTCTTCGCTTATTGCAAAGCTGATGAAATTATACTTTCTCAAAAAATGTATACAAATAATGTTACTACAATGTATCAAATGTTTGCATATACAAATGCTAAAAATTTAAACTTATTTGGTTTAGATACAAGTAGCGTTACCAATATGCAAGGCATGTTTTCTGGTAGCAAAATAGAAAAACTTGATGTAAGTGGTTTTAACACGAGTAATGTAACTAATATGATTGGAATGTTTGCAGATTCTGTTGCTAGTGAAATAAAGGGATTAGATAGATGGAATACAAGTAATGTAACTAATATGAATAATATGTTTGGCAATAGTAAAGTTACATCACTTAATTTAATTAATTTTGATACTAGTAAAGTAACTAGTATGGCGGCTACGTTTTCTGATATTAATGTTGAAGTATTAGATTTGAGTAGTTTTGATACAAGCAATGTTACTTTTATGTATCAAATGTTCTTTAATTCTAAAAACTTGGAAACTATATATGTTAGTGATAAATTTGTGACTGATAATGTTACTAATAGTGACAGAATGTTTTATGATAATACTAATTTAATTGGTGAAAATGGAACTAAATATAGTAGTAGTAATCCAAAAGATAAAACATATGCACGTATCGATGGAGGAACAGACTCTCCTGGATACTTTACACTTAAGAGTAATTAGATTGGTTCTAATTCTCTTTTCTTTTTGGTTAAATTATATTATAATTATTATGGTGATAAAAATGAGTAAAGGAAAGATTTATAAGATTGATAATAATGAAAGGGTATATAAGTATAATAGTAATGATTATATTACTTTTGGTGTAGGTATAATTGTATATGCGATTGTATTAATACTAGCAAGTAACTTATTTAGAGGAATATATGTTGAGAATTTCTTTTATGCTATAGTTGCGGCTTTAATACTTAGTTTATTAAATTCTACTATTAAGCCTATACTTGTATATTGGACTCTTCCATTAAGTGTTGTTACATTTGGTATTGCGTATCCTATTGTGAATATGATAATACTTAAATTATGTGACATAATAATGGGTAGTGCATTTGGTGTAAGTGGTTTCTTTAGTACATTTATAATAGCTATATTTATAAGTGGTATGAGAATGCTTTTAGATCAAATGATTACAATGAAAGTAGGTAAGAGATAATGGATCCAGTTATTGCTAATATTGGTGGTTTTGAACTTAGATGGTATAGTGTATTAATAGCTTCTGCGGTAGTTATTGCATACTTCTTAATACTAAGTGAAAGTAAAAGATTTAAGATACAAAAAGAATTTATGTTTAACATGATGTTTTGGGCTTTAATATTTGGTATTATTGGAGCAAGACTTTATTATGTTCTTTTTAATCTTGATTATTATTTGAATAACTTAGGAGAAATAATACAAGTATGGAATGGTGGTCTTGCGATACATGGTGGGATAATATTTGGTGGTCTAACTGTAATAATATATTGTAGGAAATATCATGTTAGGATAGGAAAAATACTTGATATAATAGTACCTGCATTATTACTTGGACAAGCTATTGGAAGATGGGGAAATTTCTTTAATAGTGAAGCATATGGAACAATAGTTACGTATGAACAACTTGTTAATATGAAAATAATACCTCAATTTGTAATAGATAATATGCTTATTAATGGTAGTTATCATTTACCTATGTTTTACTTTGAATCATTATGGTGTTTACTAGGATTTTTAATATCAATGTTCTTAAGAAGACGTAAATATATTAAAGATGGACAATTAACTGCGTTTTATTTAATATGGTATGGAGTATGTAGATTCTTTGTTGAGATGTTTAGAACTGATGCTTTAATGCTTGGAAGTATGAAAATTGCTCAAGTAGTTAGTGTAATTATGATATTGGTTGGTTTAATAATTCAATTTATTCAAAGTAGAAAACCTAAACTTGATGAACTTTATAATAAGCAAGAAGAAGAAATTAAATTTTAAGGAGGACGTGTATGTTTGATACAATTATTATAGGTGCTGGTCCTGCTGGTATGAGTGCTAGTG
>CAKONA010000150.1 GCA_934096785.1 uncultured Bacilli bacterium
GTAACTAGACATTTTATTCACCCTTTCTATCTTATTTTTGCTATATATTATGTCTAGTTTGCATAAAGTGTGAATGTAAAAAGAACCATTTGCCTTCATTTATTATCCGATTTATTTATTCTTTTTATTGAAATTTAATTTATTTTTTATGAAGTTTTTTATTCTGATAAAAATATTATCTTTTTTATATTCTACTATCGCCAGTTCCTTCTTTTCTCTACTGTGGAACATCTTATCTATTGAATATGCCTGTTTTAATCTTTCTTCGTATTTTTCTAATTCTACCCTGTCCCTCTCCAGTAACTCTATTTTTTCATCCTCTGGTGCTAAAAAATCTCTATATATCATTCCCATTATTACAATAGTTTCTGGCATTAATCGAGTGTCATCTATTGGAATTTCAATACTTGGATTATATTCTTTTGATTTTTCTTCACTTATAAATTCTTTAAATGCATTTGGAATTTTGTTTTTTATCTCTTCAGGCATTTGATTGATTATAGCATAAACTTCTGCAAATGATCTTGCGTATTTTAGTTGAATATCATTCATCTCTTTGTTCACCTTCAATATTATTTTCCTTTTCTTTATCTTTTTGGTTTATTCTAGATTTTATAAAATGCGTAATATTTCGCTTGATTTGTAAATAGTGATCTTTAATTTTGTCAGGTAGTTTATATGGCATTTCATACCATTTTTTACACTTTTTCATCCAAAGTGATGTCATATCATTTGATTGTTGACTCTTTTCTTTTTTATTTTGCATTCTTTGAATTGTCCATTCATAACTACTAGTTAAATAACTTGAATATTCTGTAAATTCCATTTGATTTGCTACAGTATTATTTTTTATTTTTTGTTTTATTTTCATAAATAATTCTGGACTTGGATTTTCTGAAAAAGTTTGTATCATATCATTTATTTTTGCTTTTTCGCTTTCTATGCATCTGTCTTCATCTATTATAACTATAGGTAATTCAATTCCTTTCTCCTTATATTGTTCAACTGCTCTTTTAATAATATCAATATTAGGTATCTCACCTTGTCTCATGAACGCTATTACATAGTCAGGTTGTTTTTTACTTCCATTCTGAATTCTATTATATACCATTTCGTTAAATCCATATATTCCTTCATCATATACAGCATCTATTTGATGATTAGGTGAATAAAATTTTACATTGTTATATGCTACTTCTTCCACAAGTCCATTCGACATATCTGATCCCATATCATCAACACTTGAAAGTATTAAACTTTCTGGAGACATATTACTAAAACCGTAACATAGATGTGGTACAGGGGCATGTCCTAGCATGTCATTTCTAATATATGAACAGCAAAATCCTTGTGAAACAGTTTCTTTTCTATTCCAGTCGTCACAGAAATTTTCAGGATAATTGCTATTATATGGTGCAACTGAAGATATTAACATATCGAAATCTGTTCCTGCATTATATACTTTAAAATCTTGCAATCCAAATTTAGTCTGTAAATCTTCATCAATTACCTGCATATCTTCTAATTGGGTTAAACTCATATTATATTCATTTGCATAGGCTTTTTTTAGTTGTTGTTCTAGTTTAATTCCATCTAGTTGTGTTTTTTTATATTCTGGATTATTAAAAAATTCTACAATTTCTTTCTCGTCAGTACAACTTAATATCTTCTGTATTTGTTCGATGTTTTTTTGTAGTCCTACATTTTCATCATTAACTGATAATTCTTGTAAATCACCAGAATATCTTTGTATTAATGTCTTTGCTTGTTCTATGTCTAAATTGTATAAATATTCTAACAATATAAATTGCTTACTGTAATCAGAAGTATCTTCTCCATTTTTTACAGCTTGATACAGTCTTTCTTTAGTTTTATCTAACTGAGTTGCATCCTTGTAACTATGTATATTAAAGTAATTTTTTTGGTGTAATACATTTAGTACTTGTTGATAGTCCACTTTCTCATCAGGCATTTGAGAGATATCTTCTATTAAATCCTCATAACTTTGTATATTTGACATTACCTGATTATACTCGTATCTCCATTGTTGTATATCTTCAATACCACTTAAAGCATTATTCAAAATGTTATACTGGTTATCAGTTAAACTTAAAAGTCTCTGTTGTTCTTGTGGATAATTTGTTATCATTTGCAACTGCTCGAACTTTAGAGTTGCTGTATACTTATCATCTAATATTCTTAAATTAATAGTGTCTTGTATTTTTATGTTTGCAATGCCCAATTGCTCTAATATATGTATTTTTTTATAAACCTCTGGGTATTCTTTCTTTACTTCTTCAGATGTATTTTTCCATATAGCTAGAAACCTTTTAGTATCATCAATTACATATTCTAAAATTTGTTTTAATAAATCTTTATTTTGCATCTGGATAGATTCAGGTGTATTCATACAAATAATAGATAATTTTTTAGGTTCATTTTTCATTATTTCTATGATTTTAGAATATGTTTTTGAATCGCATTTTTCCTTAACTGTAAGGTCACACTCTCTCCATACCATTACTAGTATTTTTTTCCTGTCATCTTCTTTTATATCTTTATTTAAAAGTTCCTCTATTAGTTTTGACTGTTCATCAATGCTTAATTTTTCGAAATCCAGAGCATACGGATTAACTAGAATATCATCTAGATTCATTTATTTCATCCTCCCAAAAATCCAATAATGGTTTTCTATCTTTTTACAACTAATTTATCAATTTTACTGTTTATGTATGCTTCTAGTTTTGTCATAAACTCATTTGGTTCAATCTGTTTACTTGATACCATTTCAAGTCCTTTTTCCCAACTTGCTGTTAATTTTGGGTTTAGCATATCTGGCATAGACATAAATAC
>CAKONA010000151.1 GCA_934096785.1 uncultured Bacilli bacterium
TATATAAATCATTAAATAAAATAATTTATATAAACGATTTAAACATATCAAAAAGTAATAACAATCTAAATAAAGTATATTTATATAACACACATGATACTGAAAAATACAGCCTTCCTTTTGCTAGTGATTATAGTATTACACCTGATGTTAAACTAGCGTCTAAAATATTAAAAGAATACTTAAATAATTATAATATAGATGTATATTTAGAAACATCTGGTATGAAAGAATACCTACACAAAAATAAACTTAAATACACAGATAGTTATGAAGCAAGTAGATACTATTTAAAAAAGAATCTCACTAATGAATATAAGTTAATAATTGATATTCACAGAGACTCCATAAGACATAAATACACTTTATATGAAAAAGATAATATTAAATATGCAAGAATTCTATTTATTATAAGTACTTCACATAAAAACTATAAAAAGAATAAAGAAGTTGCTGATAAAATAAACAATATTTTAAATGAAAACTATAAAGGTATAAGTAGAGGCGTATCCTTAAGAGAAGATATTACTTATAATCAAGACTTAAATGAAAACATAATCCTAATTAAAATAGGTGGAATAGACTCAACACTTGAAGAAATAAACAACACAGTAGAAGTCCTATCTAAAACCATAAATAAATATTTAAAGGAGTTATAATGGAAGAAACTACTACCAATAGAAATTATTTTCTTATAATAATGTTATTCTTATTTGTTATATTTCTAATACTTTATATAAGTACAGAAGCAGGTTATTTTGAATACAAAACAC
The DNA here is from genome assembly GCA_934096785.1 of uncultured Bacilli bacterium. The sequence goes on from CAKONA010000151.1 coordinate 774, forward strand.
ATACTAAAACAGTACTAACAAATGAGTCTATCAAGAAATTTGAAAGTGACATTCAAAAAGGAAAGAATGTAAAATTAGAAAACTATATAACTAGTGAAAAAATAGATTACTCTAATATAGTAAGTGACACTGGATATAACACTGGCTTACTCATTGAAACATTTATGAATAAAGGCATTAAAAAAACAGTAAAAATTTTAAATTCACTGTTCTTTAATTAAACTACTAGCTGCTTTAGTATAAGTACGAGTAAGAGGCCCAGCCCCAAGTAATACTCCACCAAAATATCTAACGACAACTATTAAAGTATTATCTAAATTCTTAAAATGTATAAAATCTAATAGTCCACGAGTAGTACCACTAGGTTCCTTATCAGCATAATTTTTTTCTTGACCACCAATCTTATAAGCATAAACTACATGCCTAGCTTTCTTATGTTCAGTTTTTATTTCACTTATGATTTTGTCTACTTCTTCTATAGAATTAACTTCATACATATAGCCAATAAACTTAGATTTCTTTACTTCAATATAACTTTCACTTAACTTTTTCATACCATTATTATATTATTAATTAAAAATAAAATCAAACATTCATTTTTAAGTCAAAATTTGGTACAATAACTAAGGAGGTTCATTATGTCTATTAAATTTAATAAAGAACTAGCAAACGTACCTAAAAAGAGTGGATGTTATCTTATGTATAATAAAGATAATGTTGTTATATATGTTGGTAAAGCTAAAATATTATTTAATCGTTTAAAAAGCTATTTTACAGGTAGAGTAACAGGTAAAACTAAAAAACTAGTAAGTGAAATAGATCATTTTGAATACATAGTTACTAACTCTGAAACAGAAGCATTCATTCTAGAAATAAATCTAATTAAAAAGTATGATCCAAAATATAATATATTATTACGTGATGATAAGAGCTATCCATATATAGAATTTACTAATGAAAAATATCCACGTCTTAGAGTAAAAAGAGAAATTAATATTAATAAGAAATCAAGTCATTTATTTGGTCCTTATCCGAATGTTTATGCTGCTCGTAGACTAGTTAATCTTTTAAATAGACTTTACCCATTAAAAAAATGTGACACAATGCCTAAAAAAGTATGCCTTTATTATCATATAGGTGAGTGTCTTGGATATTGTGAATATAAAAATATTGATATTACACCAATCAAAACAGAAATACTATCCATTTTAAATGGTAATGATAAGTTACTTATAGATAAAATAAATGAAAAGATACAAATAAATTCAGAAAATTTAAACTATGAAGTATGTAAAGAACTAGTAGATGAACTAGGATACATTAAAACAGTATTTAGTAATCAATCTATAGTAGAATTAGATGACAATATTAATAGAGATGTAATAAACTATTACTTTGATAATGGCTATATAAGCACTGTAATCTTCTTTATTAGAAATGGTAAACTAGTTGGTAACAACTATAAAATAATACCAGTTATTAATGATATAAAAGAAACACTAGAATACTATATAGCATCATTCTATAGTAAGAGAAATATAGTACCAAAAGAAGTAATAGTACCAGAAATAATAGATACAGAATTACTTAGTAATATAATAAATACTAAAGCTATAATAGTTAAAAAAGGTCCTAAAAAGAAACTATTTGATATGGCCTATAACAATGCTAAAGAACAATATGATAAAGAAATAAGACTAATCTATAGTAATGAAGAACTTACTACTAAAGCAAATGATGAATTAAAAGACTTGCTTAAACTTGATAACCTTCATATAATCGAAGCATTTGATAATTCAAACCTTTTCGGAACATTCACAGTTTCAGGTATGGTTACATTCATAGATGGCATTCCTTCTAAAAAGAACTATAGAAAGTTTAAACTATCCTTTGATAAAAATGATGATGTCGCATCAATGAAAGAAGTAATATATAGACGTTACTTTAGAGTTTTAAAAGATAAACTTGTTAAGCCTGATTTAATAATCGTAGATGGTGGTACTAATCAAATAAATGCTTGTCTTGATACTTTAGATAGTTTAGGACTTAATATAAAAGTAATAGG
>CAKONA010000152.1 GCA_934096785.1 uncultured Bacilli bacterium
CCCTGATAATGTACTTGAAACTGGTATTGATATTATTGCGATACCACCTGGTAAGAATCAGAAGCCACTTAGTTTACTTTCTGGTGGGGAGAGAACTATGACTGCAATAAGTTTATTATTCTCAATAATGAATTTAGAAAAAGTACCATTTGTAATACTTGATGAGGTTGAAAGTGCTCTTGATGAAAATAATGCGACTGTATTTGGAGAGTATTTACATAATTATAAAAATAAAACTCAATTACTTGTAATAACTCATAAAAAGAAAACTATGGAATTCTTAGATAGACTTTATGGTGTTACAATGCAAGAGAGTGGTGTTAGTAAATTAGTTAGTGTTAAACTAGATGATTAGTTTCACTAACTTTTTAAATGCATTAAAAAATAAGGCTTTCGCCTTATTTAGTAGTTGGTACTTTTGTAATTGTTACTAGTGTTACATTTGTTTTACCAGTAAACTTTGATGTGTTTGTTAAATCTGGGTTAGTTTGAACTGTGATGTTTTCGAATGTTGTATCTGCCTTAAGATTTTGAATGTTGTTTATAAATTTTTGTTCTGTTTCTTCTCCAGAAAGTTCTTTAATTACTTTTGATACAGTACTATAACTATTTGCTTCTTCACTAGAGGCTGAAATATATATTAGATAAGCAACTGTAGTATCTTGAACATATAAACTAATTTTTTCTTTTTCGATTAAGAATTCTTTATTTGTAGTAATTTCTGTTTTTAATGTATTTAAGTCTGTGTCAGTAATTGTTGTTTTATCTCTTTCTTCAATACCTTCTATAATTGATTTATTAATATTTATATATACTTCATTAGATGTTGTTTCACTTTTAATTTGAACGCCTTCTAGAATTGTTGTAGAGTAGAAGTCTTCTAATTTATATTTGTTTGCACTAAATACTTCGCCTTCTGTGTGTCCATTTACCATTGATACTGATTCAATCATTGATTTGATTATTAGGTTTGCAGTTGCTTCATCAGCACTACTGTATTTCATGTAAAGTACTTTTTCTGAAGCAATTGTTTGATAGTCAAATGTGAATGTTGCGCTTGCTGTTGATGTTTTATATGTAACTACGATTGTTGTATCTTTAATATTAGCATCTATTTGAATACCTATGTCTTTATAAGCTTTTAATCCTTGCAAGCTATTGAAATTCTTAACGATAGGCTTAAGTGTCTTTCTTACATCTCCCTTAACTCCATATCCTTGTAAGTATCCGTAGTAGCCATAACCTGTGAGTGCTAAAACTATAATCCATATAAAGCCCCAAAATATTAATCTTCCCTTGTTTTCTTTTTTCATATATCTTATCTCCTAGAATAATTATAAACAAAATAGAAGTAAAAGTAAATAAAAAGTAAAAGACTAATTGATGTCTTTTACAAAAAATTTCTTGTTATTTTGGATTCTTTTATTATTTGGTGAGATTTTTAGTGCTTTGTTTATATATTTTAGTCCTTCTTTAATGTTTCCTTCCATGTAGTAGTTTATACTCATTATGTCATATATTGTTTCATTATAACTATTTGGATTATTTATATATGTATATGTTCTTGTTTTGATACTTAGTGCTTTTTTACCATATTTGATGCTTTCTTTATAGTTCTTTAAGTTGTATTCTAAAATCATTCTTTCTGTTAGTGGGTCTCTTAAATATGGACACTCTTTTATTGCTTTATCTAGCCACATTCTTGCTTCTTCATATCTTTTTAGTTTGAAATATGAGTATGAGATATATCTCATTGATGCACATCTTTCGTCTTTCCATGTTGATGAGGGAAGGGATAAATGTTTTATTAGAGTGTCTATACATTTATTCCATTTCTTATGATACATGTATTCTCTTCCTAGATAGTGCATGTTTCGATCATTTGTACTGTCTTCTTTAACTGATAGTTCTAATAAAGGAAGATAACTACTTCTTGATTTGGTACTATCAGGGTAATGATTTATTGTTAGATTGTTAGTAGTTACTTCTATTTCTTCTTTTAGTGGAGTTAATACCTCATGAACAGGATGTGTCCATTTGTAGTATCCATTTTTATGTATCTTATTTGTGTAGAAACTGATTATTGGTTTGTTGTTTTCATCAAGACTCCAGTTATAGATATATTTTATTCTTGTTACTTTGTCATTCCATATCTTTTGTAGTTCTTCTATCCATCCGGGGAGCATTACTTCATCTAAGTCAAGACATATACATATGTCAGCATCTTTTGGTATTAGTTTTAGTGATTCATTTCTTGCGATGTCAAATCTCCATGGCTTTATTATTTTTTGTTTTACCTTAATATTTAATTCTTTTAATATTTTTAGACTGCCATCTTTTGATCCTGTGTCTAGAACACATATATAGTCAGCTCCTTTTATTGAGTTATACCATCTTTTAATGAACGCGGATTCATCTTTACAAATGGCATATACACATATTTTATATTTCTTCATTATGCGGTTGGTCCTGTTGGTCCTGTAGGTCCGGTTGGTCCAGTTGGTCCAGTAGGTCCAGTTGGTCCAGTTGGTCCAGTAGGTCCTGTTGCACCAGTTGGTCCAGTTGGTCCTTGTGGTATCGTTAGATTTAGTATATAGTCTGGTGAGGTTCCTGTTATTGATGCTTGTGCTTCTGTTCCTGGGGCACCTGTTGTTATTGTTCCAATTGATAGAGTAGGAGTAGCACCTGTTGCACCAGTTGGTCCTGTTGCTCCTGTTGGTCCGGTTGCTCCTGTTGCTCCTGTTGGTCCTGTTGGTCCTGTCGCTCCTGTTGGTCC
>CAKONA010000153.1 GCA_934096785.1 uncultured Bacilli bacterium
TAATAACTTTTGCATTTTCAAGGCTGTCTTTTTCACTCTTTTTGAATAGGAAGCCTCTAAATATTATTTCTTCTATAAATCCTACATTTATCATTGTTAGAATGTAAAATAATATTTCTTTTGGTGTATTGTTTATATTTAGTCCATTCCATATATTAACTGTACCTATTATTAACAATGGTATAAAGTATAAATACTTCTTTATGTTTTTTACTTTGTTTAGTCCATAATACTTTTCTCTTTTTAAACTTTTAATTATATAGATTAGTACTACTGATATACATGTATTCATTATAGTGGTTAGGTAGCTAGTTGTACCAAATGAGTTAATACAGTATGAGTTTAATACTACATATATAATTATAATTAATATTGTAAATAAATCTTCTTTCTTTTTAAATAGTTCTATCATATTTGTACCTCAATTAGATTATACAAAAGAGTAGATTTTTTGTCTACCCTTTCTTTTTGTGAAACTTGATTACTAAGAATGATAAAATGATTATGAGTATTAACAGTGTGTAAAGTGAATAGATATTTAAAATGGAAGTCCAGTTATTTGATGTGATGTAGCCTAGTGATATAAGGATTGTATTCCACAATAGAGAGCCTAGTGCAGTATAGATAATAAACTTAATAATATTCATTTTATAGATGCCTGCTGGGACGGAGATAAGGCTTCTTAGAAGTGGAATGAATCTACATATAAATATTGCTTTTTCTCCTTTTGTTTTAAACCATTCTATAGAGGCAGTTATATCTTTTTCTCTTAGATTTAGTATTTTCTTTTTGTTTACTATTGATATTATTTTATCTATATTTAATATGTTTCCTAGTTTATAAAGGATAAGTGCACCTATAACGGAAGCTAGTGAGGAAGATATAATCATCATACTTAGTTTTAAATTTGTATATGTAGTCATGAAACCAGAAAATAATAAAATTATTTCTGATGGAATTGGTGGAAATATGTTTTCTATTAGGATTAGAGTGAATACTCCGATGTATCCATAACTATTCATTATATTTATTATAAATTCTTCCATATTAATTATATGATTTGTACTATGTTTGTTATGATAAAATAGTCTATTGTTTTTCTATTAATAAGTGTATTCTTTCAAGAGAATTACATTGTTTTTCTTTTTTTAAATTATTATACATCATATTTAGGATTTTCCTGTTAGTAAGGATTTCTTTTAAAGTTTCGTTTAGTTTCTTTGGAGTTTTACAGTCTAGTGCAAATCCTTTAGTACATAAATATTTTAAATTATCATTTTCAGGTCCACCATTTCCTTGTATTAAAAGCATTGGTCTTTGTTTTTTAACACATTCTGTTACACTTATTCCACCTGGTTTTGTTATAACTAGGTTGCATTCATCAAGTAGTTCATTTACTTTATTAGTAAATCCTAGTGTTTTTATTTTATCATGATTATATTTACTAACTAGCTTGTCTACTTTCTTTTTTAATTTTTTATTGTGTCCACATACAAATGTTATATTGTAATTTAGCTTTGACTTTATTAGTTTTTTTAAATATTTATATGAGAAAGATGAGCCTATGCTTCCTCCTGAAAAGAATAATATATCTAGATTACTCTTCTCTTTTAAATCTTTTGCTTCATTAAATTTATTGGAGATTGGAATTCCATAAGGATAAATTATGTTTTTAGAAATGTTTCTATCTAATAATTCTTTTTTCATTTCTTTGTTTCCAACTATAAGGGCATCTATGTTATCTACTTCTTTTAGCCATAGTTCATGTATTTGATAGTCTGTTATGATGCTTATTATTCTTGGATTAATAAGATTTTGCTTTTTATATAGTGATGAGATGATTGTTCCAAAAAAATGAGTTGATACTACTACATCAGGATTAAATTCTGTAATGTACTTTTTGAATTCTTTTTCTTTTATTATGTGAGTAGTAGCATACTTATAGATTTTTGTTGTGAATGTATGATTAAAGAATGAGAAAATACTATTAAATACTAGAGTTGATTTGTGTTTGAAGTTTTCATTAAATAGTGTTTTACTTATGTTACCTATTATGTTTGCATAGTCCATGAAGTCTATCATTTCTATTTCATAGTCAGTGTTTTCTTTTAAATAATCATTTATGTATGTAGCTACTGTTTTATGTCCACTTCCATATGTTGCATGAATTATTAATATTCTTTTTTTCATACTTGTCTCCTTTATGAGGTTTTCTATTAATATTATACCATTTAAAAAGAATGTTTTACCATTCTATTTTACATATCCTACTTTATCAAATGGATAAAAACGTATGCCTACTCTTCCGACTATATCTTTTTTATTGAATACTCCAAGTACTCTACTATCTTTTGATACACCTCTATTGTCTCCTAAAACAAAATATTCATCATCTTTTGTTTCAGTGGTAAAGTTTTCAGTGTCTTGGAATTTTAAATCTGTTTTAGTTTCTTTTCCATTAATATAAAGTTTATTATTTTTGTATTCTATTTTTTCATTAGGAAGTCCGATTATTCTTTTGATGATTTTATCATTATCTTCTTCATTTTTTAGTACTACTATGTCAAATCTTTCTATGTCTTTGATTCTATAGACTAGTCTATTTATTATAACTAAATCATGATCATTAAGTGTTGACTCCATGCTTGAACCACTTACTGCGGCAGGTGTCACTAAGAACATTCTTATTAGCATTACTATTAGGACTATATAAACATAGTCTTTTAT
>CAKONA010000154.1 GCA_934096785.1 uncultured Bacilli bacterium
GTGGTACATATATTATTTTTAAATTCTTAGGTATTTCAAAAATTCTTGTTCTAGAAGGTATTCCTAGACTTCTTAAATATGGGGTTACTGCTAAAGTCATAGCACCAGCACCTCTTTTAGTATCAGCGACGACTAGGGGAGTCTTAAACGGGTCAAGACCTCTATTTACACATTCAACTGACGCAAAGAAACTTTTTAAATCAATACTCATTATAACTCTTTCTTTCATACAAACACCTTTTCGTAATTATTGTATCATATATGAAATTTAAGTCAATAGAAAAGAGCGATTAAGCTCTTGGTTTGAATTCTAATATTTTGTTTGTTTCTTTTTTAACTTTTGGTTTTAATGCTTTTAATCTAAGTGCTTGTCTATCTCTAGCACTACTATAAAGTCTATCTTCATTTTTAAGTGCTTCCATTAAATGTTCTATTGTTACTTCTGTACTTTCATTGAATGCTGCGATAGCGTAAGCTTCTTTTAATATATCTAATACTAATCTTGGATTACTTGATTTATCTTTATAATCTCTATATGTAGATTTTGTTGATGTGATTAACCAATCTATTATTGTTTTTCTCATTTCAGGACTACAGTTTAATTTAGAATAACTTATTTTATTGTATGAAGTAATTAAGTCATCAAGTACTTTATATGTTGTATTGTAGTCTGGTTCTTTGATGGAAACTTTTTTGAATCTTGTTTTGAATGCTGTATTTGGTTCAATGTATTCATCATATTCTTCTTCAGTAGTAGCACCGATTACTCTTACTTTTCCATAATCAAGGTATGGTTTTAGTATTTCAGATACAGTGTTGTTGCTTCCTTCGCTTTTACCACCTGATATTGCTTGATGTATTTCATCTATGAATAAGATTATATTTTTATCTTTACTAGCACATTCTAGAATACTTTTCATTTTTTCTTCTAAAGTTCCTACATATTTAGTACCTGCGACTAGAGTAGCAGTATCTATACTATAAATCTTAATGTCTTTTAATGCTTCTGGTACTAAACCTTTTTGTATTCTATATGCAAGTCCTCTTACTAAAGCAGTTTTACCGCAACCAGCAACTCCGGTTATAATAATTGATTTGTCTCTTTCAGGATATAGAAGTATTTTCATTATTCTATCAAGTTCTTCTTTTCTTCCTGTTGCTGGGTCTTTTATATATTCTAGACTTGTTAGGTCTTCTCCATATCTTGTTAATGGTGTTTTATTATTTTTAGTTTCATTTTTCTTCTCATAAATTGGTTGATAAGATATTTCTTCATCTTCAGGGTAATGTGGTTCCATCATAAATTCTTCTTCCTCTTTTCCAAAAAAACTTTCATTTTCTATTTCAAATGTTACTTCGCTTAAAGTATCTATATCACGTATTTTAAATTTAGTAATATCGCTTCTTACTATTTCATCATATAAATCATCTATATTTTCTTTTGTTACTTTTTTATCATTTACTTCAAGTATTTCATTGTTACAACCAAGTGTCATATTTCTAACTGTATTATTAATTACTTCAATTCTTTCTTTTTCTCCAGTACTTGTGAATAAATACATTCTTCCATTTTCACATATTAATCTAAAGTTTTCTGTATTGTATTCTAACGTGCCTTGTTCAAATGGAATTTCATAGATATCAACTCCATATTCTAAAGCAAACTCTCTATATTTTTCTTCTCTTTTAGTTGTGTAATTAAAATATTCTTCTGTATCAGTAAAATTTTCAATACCAGTTACTTTTTCAATTAAATCATTAATTTTATCTTCATATAAGAATGTTGCGTAGTCAAATATTTGATATGGCTCTAACTTATATTCAGAAATATCTTTACCATTTAAGTAATAGTCATCTTTTATATTTCTAAGTATTCCATTATAAAGTAATGCAAGTGGTAACTTTTCAAATTGTTTTGTTTTAGGAGCATCTTCTATATATGCTAATGGATGATTTGAATCTGACACTATATTAATACATTTTTGTGCTGTAATACCATAGCTTTCAAATGTTTCTTTTAAAAATGAATCAGATAAAAGTCCGGCTATGAAGTATGAATATGGTAAAATGCAATCTTTATCTACAGTCTCATGTTCTGTTAAGTAATCTAATGTAGTGAAAAGTACATCTAAGAATCTTTGACCATCACTATTTGTTTTGTTATAAATTTCTGAATTATTCATAGGAATCCCCCTTTGACTAAATATACTATCAAAAAGTGACATTAATTTCAATAAATAATTTAATTTTGTTTCATTTATTTTATTAATATGTTATTATTTAAGAGTAGGAGATGATAAAAATGAAAAAAATGTTATTGCCAGCACTAGGTGTGTTAATTGGATTTGCTCTTGTAGCAACTGCAACTTATGCATGGTTTAGTGCTACTGTTAATCAAGAAAATGTAAAAGACCAAGTAGTAACGACAGGTACTTTAGAACTAACTTATACAGATGGAACTGAAATAAAGTTAGAAAATGCAAGACCAGGAGCTACAGCAACAAAAACAATCACTGTAAAAAATACTGGTACATTAGATACAAGTTATAACCTGGTATGGCAAGTATTAAAAAATGAAATTACAAATGATGAAATGGTTATGTCAGCAACTTGTGAAAGACTAAATAAAGCTGGAGACAAAGAAGAAAACTGTGAAGGGTTAGATGAAACACCAATTACAAAGAA
>CAKONA010000155.1 GCA_934096785.1 uncultured Bacilli bacterium
GGTTTATCATTTATATAAGCACATGGTGACACAGTTACAGCATCAGTACTATCAGGGTCAGTTAATATTACTCCCCAACCATCACTATTCATATTTGTCCAAGCAAGTCCACTATCTCCATATGCAAATTCTTGTTTATATCTATAAGTATAAGGTCCATTTACATATTCAGTTCCAACCGCTAAAGTATTACTAGTAGTACAACGTAATGCTACCGGAGCACTATATTCAGTAGCTACCAACTTACCATGAAAAGTTTTTTCCATATTATAATTTTGATCACTACCAGTATCAACAAATGTAATCTTTAAATTATATTCATGAGTTACACCTGCTTCAATATTAGAAATTCTTTTAATTACAGTGTTACCAATTGGTTTACTTGTTATATCATTACAAGTTCCATTCTCAACTCCATTAACTAGTCGCTTGCAAGAGCCCTCAAGTACTAACTCATTATTAGTAATACCATTTTCAAGTAGTTCCCATACTAAATTATATCCAGTATCCATTGAACCAGTATTTTCAACACTAACAGTCTTAGTAATTTCAATACCAGGATCTAAATTAGTAATATTTATATCTTGTCCATCACTAAACTTAATCTTCAAAGTACCAGTCGTAACAATTTGATCCTTAACACTCTTATTCTCAATTGACATTTCAAAATAAGCAAAAGTAACGCCAAGTACAGCTAAAAGTCCAATTATAACAGCAACCTCAATTAACAATTTTTTATCTTTAAATATCTTCATATCTAAGTCTCCTCACTACTATACTAAGTTTATCATACTTCAACCAAAATAAAAAGACCTAATATCACAAAATGACATAGGTCAATTCATTAATTATTCTTTAATGTAAAGTATCCTGGATTAGTTGTTCCACCATCTATTCTAGCATATGTAGAATTAGTTTTAGAACTATCATAAACTGTACCAGCACCACCTACTAAATTAACGCTACCGCTAAATAAATCGTGACTCTTATTGACAATTTTATCTGTTACAAATTTATCGCTAACATATATTTTCTTTAAATTACTACAATCTTTAAACATTCTAACCATATATTTTACATTGCTTGTATCAAAACTACTCAAATTTAAATTAACAAGATTACTATCTTTAAAAAACATTTCTTCCATATATTCAACGTTTTCAGTATTAAAATTTTCTAATCCAACTATTTCAGTTAAGGAACTCTCGCTGAACATTCTATTCATATGAGTAACTTTATTAGTATTAAAAGAACCTACATTCAATGTCTTTAAATTAGTTCCAGAAAACATACCAGACATACTAGTTACATTTTTTGTGTCAAAGCCACTAACATCCAAACTATTAACCTCACAGTCTTCAAACATCTGAGTCATATCAGTAACATTACCAGTATTAAACCTACTTACATCTAATGAGGTACCTTTAAAAGCTCTAAACATGCTTTGCATACTTTCAACATTATCAGTATTAAAATTACTTATATTTAAATTCGTAGCATTGCAATTATAAAACATATCACTCATATTAGTTACTTTACTTGTGTCAAAGTATTCTAATCCTTTTATTTCAATTGCAGCACTGCCATAAAACATTCCATTCATATCAGTTACATTACTAGTATCAAAATTACTCATATCTATGGAAGATGCCTTAGTATTATAAAACATCCATCCATAATTTGTTACAGCCTTACTATTTATATAAGTACATGGTGCCTCTGTTACTGGGTCAGTGCTATCTTTATCTTTTAAAACAACATTCCAATTATCAGAATTGTAAATATATAAATATATTCCATTAGTATATTGAGCATCTTGTACAACATCTCCATCAAAAGTACAATAAACTGGTGTTATCTCTCTTGATTCTTCAACACCAAGTTTTCCTTCAAAAGTTTTCTTTAAATTGTAACTTTGGTCTTCATTTGTTTCAATGAATGTTATCTTAATATCATACTTATGAGTTACCTCTGGAGCAATAGAAACATTTTTTAATATTTTTAACGCTCTAATAGGTGTTTCATCTATTCCTTCACATGCTTCTCCAGTTTCTCCATTAACAATCATAGTACAAGTAGCACTTATTTTCATTTCATTACGAGCAATACCATTGCTTAACTCTTCCCATACTAAGTTATAATCAGCATCAAGTGTACCAACATTTTCAACTGTTACAGTCTTTTCAATAACAGTACCAGGATCTAAATTAGATACCTTTATCTCTTGTCCATCAGTAAACTTAATCTTTAAAGTACCAGTTGTCACTACTTGGTCTTTTACATTCTTATTATCTATGCTCATCTCAAAATAAGCATAACTAAGCCCTAGTATCGCTATCACAGCCACAAACACAATAGTTTGAATAATAATCTTTTTATCTTTCATATCTTTACTCCTGAATTTATTATAACACAGATTTTATAAAATTTGATTATTATTTAAAAATGTTGTATTATATTTTTGGTGATTAAATGAAAAAATTATTATTGATACCTTTTCTTTTACTAAGTGTTAGTGAAGTTAAGGCATATGAAAATGAATACTTTAAGATTGATTTACCTGAAAATTATAAAGAAGATATCATGGAAAATGGTACCTATAAATGGATTGATTCATCTTCTACTAATAACGATAACATTGTTATAACAGTA
>CAKONA010000156.1 GCA_934096785.1 uncultured Bacilli bacterium
ATATTTACAACATTAATGGGTGAAGATGTAGAACCAAGAAGAAAATTCATAGAAGAAAATGCTATATATGTTAGCAACTTAGATATATAGGAGGTAAGAAATGGATAAGATAGAACAAAATAATATAATAAAAGAAGTTAAAGATTCATTCTTAGATTATTCAATGAGTGTTATAGTATCAAGGGCTATACCAGATTTAAGAGATGGATTAAAGCCAGTTCATAGAAGAATACTTTATTCAATGTTTGAATCAGGATATACACCAGACAAACAACATAGAAAATGTGCAAGAATTGTCGGAGACGTAATGGGAAAATATCACCCACATGGAGATTCATCAATTTATGAGGCAATGGTTAGAATGGCCCAAGATTTCAGCTATAGATATATGCTTGTAGATGGCCACGGAAATTTTGGAAACATGGATGGCGATGGAGCCGCAGCCATGCGTTATACAGAAGCTAGACTTGCAAAAGTAAGTTTAGAACTATTAAGAGATATTAACAAGGACACAGTTGATTTTACTCCAAACTTTGATGAAACAGAAAAAGAACCAGTTGTTCTCCCAAGTAGATTTCCTAATATTTTAGTAAACGGAACAATGGGAATAGCCGTAGGAATGGCAACAAATATTCCACCACACAATTTAGGAGAAGTAATAGATGGATGCGTTGCTTATATAGATAACCCAGAAATAGATACTGTAGAAATGATGAATTATATAAAAGGTCCAGACTTTCCTACAGGAGGAATAATTCTTGGAAGTAGTGGAATTAAAAAAGCATATGAAACTGGTCGTGGAACAATAACAATTAGATGTAAAGCAGAAATTGAAGAATCAAATAATAGAAATAGAATTGTAATAACTGAAATACCTTATAATGTTAATACACTAGATTTAAAAAATAGAATAGCGGAGTTAGTTAGAGACAAAGTATTAGAAGGAATAGCTGACTATCATGAAGAAACAAACATTGAAAATGGTGTTAAAATCGTAGTTACTCTTAAAAAAGAAGCAAACGCAAATGTAGTGTTAAACAACTTATATAAACATACTCAATTACAATCAACATTTGGAATCATCTTCTTAATGTTAGATCAGGGACAACCAAGAACACTTGGAATTAAAGATATAATTTCAAAATACGTAGATTATCAAAAAGAAATAATAATTAGAAGAACTAAATTTGATTTAGCAAAAGCAGAGGCAAGAGCTCATATCTTAGAAGGATATAAAATAGCTTTAGATCATATAGATGATATTATTAAAATAATTAAAGAAAGTCAAAGTGACTCAATAGCTAAAGAAAGATTAATTGAAAAATATGGATTTAGTGAAATTCAAGCAGATGCAATTTTAGAATTAAAATTAAGAAGATTAACTGGATTAGAAAGAGCTAAAATTGAAGAAGAATTGGCAAATATATTAAAATTAATTGAAGAATATAAATCAATCTTAGCAAGTGAAGAAAAGGTATTAGGTATAATTAAACAAGAAATGCTTGAAATTAAAGCAAAATATGGTGATGAAAGAAGAACAACAATTGATAACAGTGCAATTGAATATATTGAGGATGAATCATTAATACCACAAGAAGAAATAATTGTAACAATAACAAATAAGAATTATATTAAGAGAACTTCAAAAGACACTTATAAAGTTCAAAATAGAGGTGGAGTTGGAGTTAAAGGAATGACAACGACAGAGGAAGATTATGTAGAACAATTATTATCAATGAATACTCATGATTATATATTATTCTTCTCAAATAAAGGAAAAGTATATAGATTAAAGGGATATAAGATACCTGAATATTCAAGAACAGCTAAAGGATTACCAATAGTAAATCTATTATCTTTAGAAAAAGATGAGAAAATTAATACAATAATTAGAATAAATGATAAAGAAACGTACAAATGTTTGCTTTTCAGTACAAAAAATGGTTTAGTAAAGAGAACTTTAATATCAGAATTTGATAATATAAGACAAAGTGGAAAAATAGCAATAACATTAAAAGAAGATGATGAATTAATTTCAGTTAAAAAGACAACAGGAAATGACCAAGTTCTTATGTGTTCATCAAATGGTAGAATGGCAAGATTCAATGAAGAAGAAATAAGAATAATGGGAAGAACAGCTTCTGGAGTTAGAGGAATTAATTTAAGTGATGATATATGTGTAGGAATGGAAATATCAGAACCTGGAAAATTATTATTAGTTGTAACTGAAAAAGGATACGGAAAGAAAACACCAATAGAAGAATATAGAGAGACAAAGAGAGGAAGTAAGGGAGTTAAAACAATTAACATCACTGAAAAGAATGGAAAAGTTATTGGATTTAAATCAACAGATAATGATAAAGATTTAATGATAATAACATCAGATGGAATAATTATAAGAATGGATATTAATAGTATTTCTCAAATGGGAAGAGTAACAAAAGGAGTTAGACTTATAAATCTAAAAGAAAACAATAAGGTAGCTTCAATTTCAATCATAGAGAAAGAGGAGTCTCTTATTGAAGAAGAGTAATTTATTACTCTTCTCAGACTGTAGACAAACCCCAGTTTTTAAAAACTGAGGTTTTTGTTTGAAACAATTTTTGAAGAAAAGACTTCGTT
>CAKONA010000157.1 GCA_934096785.1 uncultured Bacilli bacterium
GTATTAATTGAGTTTTCATATATGTTTATATTTACATTGAAATCATTTTTTATTTTACTTGCAAGGTAATAATTATCTACTTTAGTGTATTCTTTTATACTTATAATTTTATCATTAATAGGTTTATCTTTATAATCCCATGTATACATATAACTTTTAATGCCATCAGTAACTATATAGTAAACTAAACTATCTATATAAAGAAGAGATATGAACTCGTTATCATTTATATTTAACTTTAACTTATTTAAAATAGTTTTATTTGTTAAGTCATAGACTACTAATTCATTAGAATCACTAATTGTTAGTAGAGATGTTCCATTTTTATTAATTTTAATATCCTTAAAGTTAATAGAGATTACTTCTTTAATTTCTTTCTTTATAGTTACTTCGTTATTTTTAAAAGTAAGATAACCATTATCAAAGGGAATAACATTGTTAGTATCAAAGTAATCTATGGTTTTACCATCCTCGTTATAAACGCAAGTTATATCAACATTACTATTATTCATAACAATATATTTGCTACCTAAAAAAGTTACGTTATCTTCTTTACATACGCTAGGAATATTAGATGGTACTTTATTAGTAATTTTCTTTATATCTTGTAGACGATTATTAAATCTAAGAGTCTCTCCATTACTTGAAGTTATATCTATATTACTAGAAGTTATATCAATGACTGGATTTAATAATGTCATAACATTAAATGATGTTTCATCTTTAATGTAAGAACTCTTAATATTATACTTAATAATTCTATAATCAGTATTATTCTTATTATTAGAACTCTTAGTAGTTAAAATATACACATAGTCTTTATATGGTTTTATAGAAATTATTTCTTCATAATCTTTTGTTATATCGTACTTCTTAATTATTCTTTTATTAGAAGTTTTAAATATTAAAAATGAGCCTAATAAAAGAATAATTACTACAATTATTCTTTTAATGTGTTTCATACTTAATAATATGAACTATATATTATTTTATTCATCTACTTCTTCAAATCTATATTTTTGTTTTACATCTGGATATTTATCATGATCTACTTCACTTATAAACATATCATATGGTCTTATCCATACACTAAAGTCATCATATAATTTCTTATAGACTACACACTTTTCATTTGTTTCTGAGTGAGTACCTATAGCAATTACTTCATACATATTTCCTTTAAAATGTTTATATTTTTTTCCTACTTTTATTTCTCTCATAAAATTCTCCTACACAATTTGTAATATTTTAGTTACTATGTAAAGTACTAATAAATATATAATAGAACCAGTTGGTATAGATATTAGGATATTCTTTGTATCACTTAGTCCTGTTTTCTTTAAGAATAAGTTTATAGCATTTATAGATAATATAAGTAATGCATAAAGCATATTTATAGTTGCTAATATCATATAGATAAGACATGATGGCATACTATTAGGATCAATTAATAATTTAGGTGTTAATGAAACATTAATTTCCATTAATATATAACCAAGTATAAATGATAAGATAATCCATAAAACAGCAACTAATATATCTTTCTTTATAACATCTTTAGTATACTTAATGTTATATCTTTTTAAATAATAGAATATAAATGATACAAATAATATACCAACAAATATGTAGTATCCAACATTATCAGTTAGAAAAGTATTATCAATAAAGAATATTACATTCATTAATATGTTTATTATAACTGAATAAATAGTAAGTTTCTTATAATTCATAATTAACCTCTCTTTTTTTGTTCTTTTAGTAAATCTCTTATTTCTTCAAGAAGAACTTCTTCATTAGATTTTTTAGGTTCTTCTTTCTTTTCTTCTTCTTTTGCTTTATGTAAGAATTTATTTATTACTTTTACTAATATGAATATGCAGAAAGCTATAATTAAGAAGTTAATAACATTTTGAATGAATAAACCATAATTAATAGATGCATCTTTTACTTTTAAAGATAGACCTGTAAAATCATATCCACCTATTAAGACTCCTATTAAAGGCATTATGATATCATTAACAAGAGATGTTACGATTGTACTAAAAGCACCACCTATAACAACACCAACAGCTAAGTCTATAACATTTCCTCTTTTAATAAATGTTTTAAATTCTTCGAATAAACCTTTAGATTTCTTTTCTAATGATTTAATATTTTCTTTTTGATTTTTAATTTTATCTTTCATAGTATCAACTCCAACTTCATTATACATAAATTTAAAACAAAAGAAAAGAGAATAATTCTCTATTCTACAATATATGGGTTAGCAAGAGAGCCATCTCCACTTGTAACTATTGCTTTAGAGTTGACTGAAACTACGGAACGAAGCCCATCATTGTACCCGACATTGCCATCACCAAAGTGGCTATTATTGCTAACATTAAGAGCAAAGGCCAGACCGCCAGAAAAATAAGAGGGGCTCAATGTCCAAAAAGCATAACCACCTTGTAAATAATATCTATAATTATATTGATAGCTTACACCACCAGCATAAGCTACTTCATCGCCAGTAATCAT
>CAKONA010000158.1 GCA_934096785.1 uncultured Bacilli bacterium
AATAATGTCATATTCATCAGTAATGTTTTTAGTGATTTTATGTATATAATATTTTCTTGCATTTGCTAGTTTTGAATGTAATTTTGCTAATTTTTGTTTACACTTCTTATAGTTTTCACTTCCTTTTACTTTTCTAGAAAGTGCTTTTTGAATTCTCTTTATTCTTTTTTCATATTTCAGAATATATTTATTATTTTCATAAACAACTCCATCAGAAAGAGTTAGAAGATTTTTAACTCCTAAATCTATGCCTACTATTGAAGTTGGAATTACTCTTTTTACTCCATCACTCATTTCAAAAAGAACAGAAACATAATATTTTCCATTTGGTTCTTTTGATACAGTTGCATTTATAATTCTACCATTAATAAATTTTGTATTTCTGTAACCTCTAATTTTTATCTTTTTAAGTTTTGGTAACTTTATTGTTCTATTTTCTAAATCTATTTCTATATTACAATAATTATTATTTTTATATGTACCATATACAGCACTTGTATTGTAACTATTTTTATTAAACTTACTTTTAAATTTTGGATATCCGCCTTGTTTACTGAAGAATTTCTTATATGAATCTTCTAAATTAAATAGTGCTGTTCTTATTGTTATACTATCTACTTCTTGTAAAAACGGATATTCATATTTCAAATGATGAGTATAATATTTGATATTTTCACTTGCTTTCTTATAACTATTTTCTTTTAAAATATTCAAAAAGTAGTTGTAAACAAATCTAGTACAGCCTAATGTTTTATTAATTAGATTTCTTTGCTTTTCATCTGGATAAATTCTAAATTTATATGCTTTATAGTACATTAACCCTCCTCAATAGTTTCTTAAGAATATGGTTAATATCATACAATATTAAACGATATATAGCAATAGATTTATATCATTTTTTCAAATTTTTTTATTTTTGAAAGAACTTTCCTATAAGATAAAATATCTGACTGTAACTCGTTAGTAAAGAATTCAGAATATATTTTATATTTCTTTTTACCAATACTATAACTAAATGTAACATAATAGTAATCAGTATCTTTAACATAAGGATACACATCTCTACCAAATGGTCCTTTATATACAAGTTCGTTATATTTATCAGAAGAAATTCCAAGTCTTTTTATAGTAACTTCATCAATATTAATATCAATCTTTTTAAAGTGATCAACTTCTCCTTCACAATCAGTAATCATAAATTTATTCTTATAACATTTATACCCTTCAATATTAAGAATTAACTTATCTACATTTTTAGTATCAATTACTACATACCTTTCATGGGTAAACTCCATATTCTCATTATAAGTAGAATAAACATAACCACTTTTATTAAATTTAAGAATACCAGGTATTAAATTATAAGTCCTATTAACTTCTACTTGACTATGTATAACCTTATCATTAAGAGTAATCTTAAAATACATATCCTCAATCATAGGTACAGGAGAATCATAATACATTACACCATTCTTTATTCTATTAACAATTACTAATAAAATGATTATACCTATTACAATATAAATTATTTTAGTATTAAATTTCTTTGTCATCATTTACCTCTACATCTTTTACTTCTATTTCAAATTTCACATTAGTTGTAGTAAACCATTTCTTATTATATAAATATATCTTGTATTTTCCTTCATTCTTTAAGTATTCACTCACATCTTCAATAATCTTACCATCATACACTACTTCATCACGTGGAAACTCACTTTTAACAATCTTAAGTTTACTCTTAATTTTATTAGTTTGTTCATATTTAGAGTTCTTATTGCAAGTTTCATTAACTCTCTTACCAGCATAATTACTATAACATTTAAGTACTCTTATATTAAGAATAACTTTACTATCAGCATTAACAGCCACATTATCAAGTCCTTCAATTATTCTTTCACGACCATCAACATGTATCTTTAATAAATGGAACCAAGGGAAAACTAAATTGTTTACTTATGTAATATCCTAAATTATTAGAATTATTTATCTTAATACTATATTTTTCTTTTAATTCTACGCTTGGTATATTAATAAGTTTAAATCCAAGAAAGTCAGGAATCTCTCCACTTATATTGCCTATAAAAAATTGATGTACAAAGAATAAAACAATATAAATAATTACAACTACTATTTTAATCTTTCTTTTCTTCTTTCTAGTTTCTTTTAAACCTTCATTTAATTCTTTAAGTGCTTCCTTTTGTGCTTTCTCATCCATATCATCACTACCCTAATCTCATTTTAACACAAGAAAAAAGATTATTGAATATCAATAACCTAAAATTTCATATTTTTCATTTGTTTCATCATTTTCTTCATTTGTTCAAATTGAGTAAGTAAGCGATTAACATCTTCTACTTTTTGTCCGCAACCTTTAGCAATTCTAATTTTTCTATTGGCTTTTATGATATCAGGATTACGTCTTTCTTCTGGAGTCATAGATAAAACTATTGCTTCAGTTCTAGCCATTATTTTAGGGTCAATGTTTACTTTATTAAGTCCCATTT
>CAKONA010000159.1 GCA_934096785.1 uncultured Bacilli bacterium
AAGCACTAGCTCTTACTATATCATCAATAGTCTTATTACTATTAATATCAAGAATCAAATCATCTTCATCAGTACCACATAAAGGACTAACATAAGAATTCTTATCCAAAAATAGCTTTACACTCTTATCATTCTTAAACCATATATCAAAGTCAAGATAATCTTCATTCACTACAGCACTTGTAAAGCTAAGGGGCATCCCTTCATCACTCTTAAGATTAGCCTTATAAAACACCATGCCATCACTAGTAACCTCATTATTAAATCTAAATCCTTCACCAACATCAATATTAAATGAATTACTCCACTCACTATTTCCATCACTAGATATCATAATATTATTAGTTCTAGCAGTACCAATACTAACTCCATCTAAATTACTATCATTTTCACGAACAAACCAAGCATATGAAAAAACAAATATAGATACAACTATAGCTATAAGTTTATAAAACGTTACATAAATTTTCTTGTTTTGTTCCTTATTCATACTTACCTCAAATACGCAAATGCATTTTGTTTATTCTTCCTATAACCTTTAAGAAGACTTTTATATCTCTTTATTATCTCTTTATCAGTTTTAATTTCCTTTTGATGAGCAAGTTTAAATTCTTCACCAAGTATCTTTTTAAATTCTTTTTCAGAATATTTCCTGTTATTAATCATAAAGTCATTTATTAACTTTCGAAGAGCATATCTATTAATCTTGTCTTCCTTAAATGTCTTATTAGAGTCACTCTCATTAAGTATCACATAATCTAAGAAAAACGCCATATCCATTCTCTTTTTAGTCTTCTCATCATCTACTTTCTCATGAGAATCATTAACTTCTTTCTTATCCTTAACATCATATTGTTCAATAAATTCCCAAAGTTCTAACGCCTTTTGAAAGTTTGGATTCTTAAGAATAGTATTTGTCTTTCTAATAGGACTTTTTACAGGAGCAGCATTCGCAAGTTCCTTTACAAAAGGAGTCTTTAAGAAGTCAGCAACAACAAGTTCAATCTTAGCAAGTCTTTGTTCAACACTCTCACCACTCGCAGAAGCACCACTTAAATCTTCAAATGAATTAGTCTCCATATTAAGTGTTACCTTAACTTCATCACTTCCAAGTTTACTTTTACCTTCATAAGTCATTACTCTCTTCTTTTTAGCATAACTACCACTCGCAGTAGCTTCTTTTCTTAACTTAAAGAAATAATTAAGATTATTTAATAGAGATATTACAAATCTATTCTCATAAATATCAAAGCTTTCTTCCTTATTTACATTAAGAACCTTACTAGGAGTAATAGTTCCATCCTCACTAACATCTTGAATCAAATCAGTATGTTGAGCTAAATGCTTAATAGTTTCTTGACTAATCTTTTTAGCCTTCTCAACTGGAACTATCTCTTCTTCCTGCATAATAAATCTTTTAGGATTTCTAATAATGTTATCTAAATATACAAGAGTCTCTTCTATTTTATCTATCCATGAGTAATCATACTCAATACTTTGAAAAGATGAATTAACTACTACCTTAGATTCATTAGAACCAATAAACTGTTCCATAGCTAAATTATCTGTATCATCTAATAAATTTAATAATTCGTTCTTATTCATCTTTCTTCCTTTCTACATTGCTTTCTTAAGTCTTGCTAAATACTCTTTACATTCAGTCATATTCTCTTTACCAAATGTTTTATCTAAGAATTTAACATATCCATCTATCTCATCACGAATGAATGATAAGTTTAATTGTTCAAATTTTCTAAGTACCTTTTTACAAAGTATATAATCAAATCCATCTAACTCAGTTCCACCACATGCTACATACACTGGAATAAACTCTTTAATATGTTTAACGATACGATTACCAAAGGCAAGTCTAAAATGTTCAATAACATAATTATCCATATCTTCTAATTTATCAAGTGTTTCTTGACTAACAGCATGTTCTTGTTTAGCTTTATTAAATAGACTTTCTAAGTAACTACTATTTATTCTAATTCCATCAGTAGGTGGTGCATCAAATGGTTGTCCTTTATCATTGATGTCTATAGGCATCGCACGGTCATACACCTTATCAGTAACCATAAATGTTGAGTCATCGTTATTGATTGTACCGATGTACCACATGTTATCTGGTATTTTAAGTTTACCATCAGGTAAATGTTTAGGATCATTAGGCCATACATTAGGTACCAAATCTATTACCCATTCATCACGAGAAGGCATTTCTAATATTGAAAGCATCTCAGCAAAATAGTATTCAACACGAGCTATATTCATTTCATCTAATATTGTTAAATACATCTCATCATTATAACTAGCTTCATACATTGCTTTTAATACTTCAGTTTCATTAAACTTCTTAGTAAATTCATTAAAGTAACCAAATAACTCAGTTCTATCTCTCCAAGATGGTTGAACAGAAGCAATAGTTGCATCTCTACTTATAAATTTTCCCCAAGCATATGGAAGAGATGTTTTACCAGTACCAGAGATACCTTGTAAGATTACA
>CAKONA010000160.1 GCA_934096785.1 uncultured Bacilli bacterium
GTTTTATTAACATTTCTATAACATGTATCAGTATAAGCTTTATTTACATCTTTACAAGATTGATAAGGAACTGATTTATAACATGTATTACATGATGTTTTATATACACCACCTACATATTTAGTTGAACAATTACAACTATATGCTTCTTTCTTATATTTTGTACTACATTGTTTTTCAGTTTTATATTTAGTACAATCATATGATTCTCTTACAGTTTTAGTTTTTTGACAACTATATGTTTTTTTAACTGTTTGAGTTTTTTGACAAGTATATGGTTCTTGTACTGTTTTAGTCTTTTGACAAGCATAAGCTTCTTGTTCAGTTTTTGTACTTCCTGATGTTGTAGATTTAATTGGTTCTACATACACTTTAGTCTTAGTAGTTGTACCATTAGTTGTTTCTTTTATAGCATTAATATATACTTTTTCATATGAATCGCTGTTTTTAACTTTGATTACATCTACTTCAGTTTTCTTACCGCCACTTATTACTTCTTTAGCAGCTACTACTAAGTCTTTAGTTGTTGTATTTGTTACTGATGCTGATTTAGAATCAACAAGTTTACTCTTAACACAATATTTACCATTTTTCTTATATCCACTTGGACATTTATAAGCTGTTACATTTGTTGTCTTTTTGTATTTATATTCTGTTATTTGTTCTACACTACAAGTCTTACTACATAAAGAATCTTTACAATAATTATGGCATCCTAGAATTTTTACAGTATAATTACTTTCTTTGTTACATACTAGGTTTGTTTTTAATTCATAACCATTATCAGTTTTAGTTACACTTACATATGAATCATATTGATTACATGAATTACCATCTTCATCTACGAAAGGTAATACTAATTTTTTATCAAACATATCTGCAAGTGATATTTTATTAGATTGGCCTATCTCTTTAGGTAACTTGTCATCTGTGAAATAACTTTCTCCAGCTTCTTGCATATATTTAATGTTTTCTCTAAACACATTACTATAGAATGGAGTCATATTTGGCACATTCTTCTTGAATAACCACATTAATATAAATATAAACAATGCTGCGAATATTAATTTTACAATTATATCAAGTATACTAAATCTAGATCCTCTTTCATTACTATACATAATTCATTTCCCCCTTTTATTAGTTTAATGTCATTTGTTTAAGTTCTTTATATTTGAATTCTAATTCATCTCTTAAGTCTTGGTCAAATGCTATTGAATCAGGTTCTTTATCAACTTCAATTCCTGCTGCTTTAGCAATTACTGTATCATATTCTCCACTAGTTACTCCAACGAAGATTTCATTAACAGTTAATTGTTTCATTTCTTTAGTGTAATAATCTATACATGCATCTATACATACTGGTTGCATTGCATTTAAGTTATATTCGAATACATATGGTCCATATTTAGCAACTGATGCATTTAATGCTAATGTTCTTTCTTTTGCTGGTAAATCGAATGGGCTCTTGTAATCAGTCATTTTACCATCTATTTCATAGTTCATTCCTTGAAGTGACCATTCATACCATAATTTTCTTCCTAGTGATGCTATAGCTTCTTGAGCCATTTCTCCATCACGATTATTTCTAGCTTCTGCTACTTTTTCATAATCCTCATCATATCTTTTCATGAATTCTGATAATTCGCTACCATCTACTGCAAATAAGTGAGTTGGTACGAAATATATTTTATCAAGTGCTGGTGAAGATGGAAGATCAGCAGTTATTTTTGTTAAAGCTTGAATATAATCATCAGTTAAGTTTGCATCAAAGTATTTATTACCATCTGCATCTAATGGAAGTTCACCATTTGCTACTCTAATAATGTTAGCAATTTTTTCAGGTGTAATCATTGCTTGTTCTGTAGCTGTTAATCCATTTCTAAATTGTTCAAAATATGTATTATATAAGTAATTTGCTCTTGCATTTACTTGTTCTTCATTTGTTACGTCTTTGAATTCTCCGTATTTACCAGTTAAGTTTTCATTGTTTTCTTCTTCTTGTTCTGGTTCTTCAGATTGTTCATCAACTATTGCTATATCAGCACTTTGTTTATCAGCTCCACAACCTCTAAGACTATATCCAAGTCCTACAGCTGCTCCTACTGCTAATGCTCCAGCAAGTACTCTTTTAGCAATTCCTTTTTTCTTACCGTTTTCATATTCTTCTGTCTCTTCAAGTTCTTCTGCATCAACTTTATATCTGTTAGCTAATGTTCTTTCATATTCTTGGAACTTTTCTAATCCAGCTTGATAATCTTCACGAGCTTGTTTCTTTGATGCTCTATCAGCATTTTCAACTGCAAGTTCTAATTCACTAAGAGCTTCACATGCTTCTTTATAAGCTTTAATATTTTTATCAGCTTTTGAGTATCTCTTGTAAGCCTTTTGTGCTTCTTTAGCTTTCTCATTAAGTTTATCAATATTTTCAGGTTCCATTTTTTTGATTAGTTCATATTCTTCAACTAAACTATTTGATTTTTTTGCACTATTGTATCTAGT
>CAKONA010000161.1 GCA_934096785.1 uncultured Bacilli bacterium
CTCTAACCTCTTGATAAGGAAGTAATACAAGATTTTTTAATAATATAACTGGTAAATTACTCTTAATCATGTTTCCTCCTGTTACGAGTATTTATTATAAAAGTAATTTAGTAAAATGTAAAGAAAAATTGTTATTTTATTCGTGAAATTTTTGTAATAGAAAAAGAGTTAATCTTGTTTCATAACTCTTCCTTTACTTTGACTATCTACTTTGTTTTTTAAAGTACCTAAATATGACTTTTGATATATGCTTAGTTTATCTTTAGTTAATTTGTATTCTACTTCTTTAGATTCATCTTTTTCTATTGATTTTACTTTTTCTAAAGTTGCTTCTTCGCTAGATTCTCTTACTGTTTTAATAGCGTCGTATAATCTTCCTAGATTATGTTTTTCTTGAATAAATCCAGGTCTATTGAATATTGCTTCTTCATCTAAATGAAGTATTGAAAGTATTGCTAGAACTGATACATGTTCTCTATATGTTCTTTCGAATATATGTCTATTTTTACTTATGAAATCAAATGCTTCTTCACGACTAAAACCTTTAGATGCGAATATGTTTTCTATTAGTTTTGTTGTAGCAATGATGCCCTCAACTGTGTTTTGACCAAATGATACTTGTTTTGATGCATAAAGTGCTATTTTGTTATCTTTTAAATATTTTCCTAGTTCAGTAGCACTATCAAGACACATTCTTCCTCCATTTACTATTGATCTATTCATTTGACTTTTAGTTGCTGATATTCTGTCTCTTCTATTCATAATGTCCTCTTTTAAAAAAGAGTTAATCTTGTTTCATAACTCTTTCACCATTCATTTCTTTTACTTTCTTATCTAAAGATGCTATATAACTTTTTTGATATATAGTTAATTTCTCTTTAGCAAGTCCATATTCTATTTCTTTAGTCTTATCTTTTTCTATTTCTCTTACTCTTTCTAAAGTTACTTCTTCTTTTGATGCTCTTACTGTTTTAATAGCATCATATAGTTTTTCAAGGTCATGTTTTTCTTGTAACACGCTTGGTTTTTCAAATATTACTTCTTCATCTAAATGAAGTATTGCAAGTAATGACAAGACTGATAGATGTTCTCTATATTGTCTTGTGAATATGCTTTTATTTTTAATTATGAATTTGTCTGCTTCTTCACGACTAAATCCATTTACTTTGAATATGGCTTCTATTAATTTAATAGTTGCCATTATTCCATTCATTGTATTTGTTCCATATGATACTTGTTTAGCTGCATAGATTGCGATTTCATTATTTCCAAGATATTCTCCTATTCTTCTACCAGCTATAGTATATATGCTTCCTCCATTTGCAGATTCTTTAAGTTTTATCTCCTTCATTAAATCTACTTTTTCTTCTTCTCTCATAAAAATTAAAACCCCCTTTTAACTTTTTTCAAGTATGCATACATTATATACCAGTTATTTTATATTGTCAAACGTTATGTAACATATTTGATACATTTACAATCTATCGAATGTAATTCCTTTGATTTTCTCTTGTTTTATCGAGTTTAGAATTACTAAACTTACTCTTTCGTAGTCCACTTCTCCATTTACTGGGATGTTTCTATATTTAGATATTTTAGTGAAGCATTCTTCTACTTCGTCATCATTATAGTATTCGATTCCAAATTCTTTCTTAAGTATTTCTTTGTAGTATTTGTCTAGGTTTTTAAGAATATGGATTGCTACTTCTTCTACAGTAAGTATTTCTTCTTTGATGATTGTCATTGATGCTAGATTAAGTGCTACTATTTGACTTTCAAACTTTGGCCATAGTATTCCTGGGGTATCAAGTAAATCCATAAATTCATTTATTTTGATTGTGTTTATTTGTCTTGTTACTCCTGGTTTATTACCTACTCCTACTATGTTTCTTCCAGCTAGTTTATTAATTAATGTACTCTTTCCTACGTTTGGTACACCAATTACTAAACATTTAGCCTTCTTAGGAAGTAAGCCTTTAGCTTGTCTTTTTTTGTTTACCTCTGTCATTAGCTTTTTAACTTCTTCAATGATTTTTTTATAATCATTTGAGTTTTTAGAGTCACAAGTTACTGTTATGTAGCCTTCACTTTTATACTTGTTAATCCATTTTTCAGTTTCATTCTTGTCACATAAGTCATATTTGTTGAATACAATTATGTTTTGCTTTTCTCTTGTTATTTTCTTTAAGTCTGGTATTCTACTTGAGAATGGTACTCTTGAATCTATTACTTCAATTACTATATCTACCATGCTCATTATTGAACCTATTTCCCTTTTGGTTTTGGCCATATGACCAGGATACCAATTGATATTTGTTTTATTATCATTCATTTTCATCACTTCTTTCAACTTTTTCAAGTTCAATTAAATATTTATCAAAATCTGATTCATATAATTTATCTTGAATAATTCTATATTTTTCAAATTCAGTTATTGCTTTATCACACGCTATTTTATGTGATATTTTACC
>CAKONA010000162.1 GCA_934096785.1 uncultured Bacilli bacterium
TCATTTAAATATTTAGCATAGTACTGACACCATGGACATTCTGGATAAGCCATAAATATAATACCAGTTCCATTCTTAAGAATCTTATTTACTTCTTCAAGTGTTCTATAAACAAATACATTGTCTTCACTAACAGGATACTCACTAGCGAACTTAACAGCATCACTACTTGATTCATCTTTCTTATTAACAATGAAAAATATAGAGATGATAACTGCTACTAGTAGAATAACACCTATTAAAATATACAATAATTTAGAATTCTTCTTTTCAACTTTCTTTTCTTGCTTCTTCATTTCATCACTCCTAACTATATCAATATAAACTATATTTTATAATATTACTATAAATTATAAGTTGAATTACCTATTGCAACTCGTAAGTGATAAAGGAATTTTATAAGTAGTAGTTTTACCATTTTTACTAGCAAGTATCTCTATATATAAATGATTATCACTATAATTCTTACAGTTAGTTTCATAGTCATCAACCACAAATTCAACATCATGTAAATACTCTTCAAGAGTCTTATCTTCTTCCCTATCATATTCACTTATCTTATTTATAACTTTATCATGAGAATCATAAAGTATACATTCTATACTATCATATTTATTATTATCATCTCCACCACAATATTCTACGTTAGAAATATATATTGAAGACTTATTCTTATTATAAGCAATACTTCCTGATATAGTAAAGTTCTTACAAGCAGCACTTAAAGTCTTAAACTCAAACTTTTCTTTATGAAACAATAGAAAGCAAACTAAAGTAATCAATACTATAACTAACACTACAATAACTGGAATATAATATTTATGTCTCTTTTTATTATTAGTATTTTCTCCTTCAAGTAAATCATCTATATTTATATTAAAATCTTTACTCATTTGTTTAAGAATAGAAATATCTGGTATATTTTTACCATTCTCCCATTTACTTACTGCTTGATATGTAACACCATATTTTTGTGCTAAATCTGCTTGAGTTAGATTATTATCTTTTCTTAGTTTTCTTATAAATTTTCCAATCTTTTCTTGATTCATATCTACTCCATTCAAAAATATTATATCAAAAAAGAAATAAATTTTAAATCTATTTCTTTAAAGTGATATCTTATTAATTCTAAGTGTCTTACTACTTCTATTCTTTTTAAACTTATTTATATCTCTTAAGAATCTAACACATATATCATCTTCTAATAATAATAATGATTCCAAATTATCATAAGCATTTTCTAATCTATATTTAATTGGTCTTAAATAATAATGACCTTCTTTTGTTTTTAAGTCTTGTATATATAATAATTCAAAGTCACCATATTGACATATTAATGTATCATATGTAGTATGAGTTCCTCTAGATGAATTAATTATATTACCATTATTAACAAATACATTTAATGATAATAAGTTAAATTCTTTTTCTATTTCTTCACGTGATTTAACAACCAACTTATCATCTTCATAACAAATATAATTATCTACATTAGAGTTTCCAAGTACTATTGGATTAACTTTTCTCATCTTTCCATCTTTAGGATATTCAATGTATATATTATAGCTATTACTATTAAAGATTGATAATAATATTGAATCCTTAGATGCATTTTTAAATGTAATATTTTCAAGAACCATTAAATCATTAACTGTATATTTTCCATAACTAGCATCATCTAATATACGAGTAACTCTATCATATGTTTCAACTGCATTAGTAACATGATTTTTATCATTAACTGGGTGAAGTATCATCATCGCAGCCTTATATTTAAGCATAAGAGTTAATCTTAACTTTCTTATTACTTTTTTCTTTTTATTATAGTTATCTATTACATTGTTAATGAATTTTTTCTTTTCATCAAAATTGCCTTCTATAATAGACATATTTAATTCTTCAAATAATACTCCTCTATCAATTTCTTTTTCAAAATCATTATCAAGTCTTTCTATTTTATTTACTAAGTCATAGTATTCATCTAAATTTCTATTAAATTCTTTAGATAATTTACTAACTCTACTAGCAAAGTTATTAATTATATAATCTTCCCCAGTACGATTAAGTTCACTATCATAAAGTTTATCTAAATATGATCTTTTTAATTCTTTGAAAACTTTACTATCAGTAAATTCTATTTCTAATGATGAATTCTTAACTATACCACGCAATACATCGCTTACATAATTATCATGTTTACTTTTTACATTCCAAAGTCCATCTATAAAACTATCCACATCTGTATTATAAGTAAAACCATATCCATAATGGCTTGGTATACCTTGCTCTTTAAAGAACTTCACTAGTTCATCTTTATAAAGTTTACGAACCATAATCATAAACCTATCTACATATAAATTAAGATTATTTTCACAAGTAGCTTCTTTAATACCACTATTTTCAAATATCCTTATTACTTTATTTTAAATTTCACTATCTTTAGAATTTTTATAATATTACATAGCGAAAC
>CAKONA010000163.1 GCA_934096785.1 uncultured Bacilli bacterium
TAATATCTCTTTTCATCTTCCTTATCTATTTTAAAATTCAATCTTTGATAAAGAGATATAGCTTTTATATTATTCTTATAAACCCATAATGATACTTTATGATTATTATCTATTATGTCTTTTATTATTTTAGTTCCAATTCCTTTACCTCTGTATTCACTATCTAAATATACTTCATCAAGTAACACAGTATCATTTTCATTTCTAATAAGAAAACAACCTATTACTTTATCTTGAATAAGAATCATCTTATATTTTTCAATATCATCACTAATATGACTATCAATATAATTTAAGATTCTTATTTTATCTTCTTCACTAATATCTTGATCATATGAAAGGATACTATTGACTTTAGCATTCTTTACATAATCTATATCATCCACATTTCCATTTCTTAAAACATAATCCATAAATACACCTCTACTTTTTATTTCTTGAATAAACTACTAAATCTTGAATATTACCATCTTTATCTTTATATTTTTGATCCAATACACATTTCTTTTTCATCAAACATTTTTCTGCGACTTTAATACTTCCAATATTTAAACTTGGAATAATTGCTTCAGCTATTAGATAATCTAATTCATTAAATAAATAATCTATAATAGGACCTAATGCTTCAGTAGTTATACCTTTATTAAAATACTTACTAGATATACTATAACCTAACTCTATAGTTTCATCATCCTTCTTTTTACCACTTATGATTCCAATTACTTCATTAGTTTCCTTATATTGAACTGCCCACACTAATTCATTATTATCATACCTTTTAATCCAATATTCTACGTATTTTTTAGTTACATCTTTGCTTTCATGAGTATTAAAAGATAAAAACTTAGTAGTAATCTTATCACTTCCCCAATTCTTATATAAATCATCCACATCTAACAATGTAACTTTTCTAAGTATTAATCTTTCAGTTTCAAATTCTTTCATACATATCATCCTTACATTATTTTTGATTTTATGTCATCAATAGAAGTAAAAACATATGATCTAATTCCACATTCATTAGCTGCATTAACATTCTTAACTTTATCATCAAAGAACAAAGTTTCATCTTTATTTAAATTATATTTATTAATTATTAGTTCATATATTTCATAATTTGGTTTAACTAAATGTTCTTGATAAGAGTAAATACCTCCATCAAAAATCTTATCAATATTTATAACACTATCTATATATTCATGACTTTCTTTAGTTATATTAGTTAGTAAAAATAATCTGAATCCCTTTTTCTTTAATTCTTTAACATATTCAAAATTATCTTTCATTAAAGGATATGACTTCTCTAAATTATCTTTTTCTAAAATATATTTAATATCATCAAACTCATCTTCATCTTTTAAACTATCAATATATTCTTTTATACTCATTTCTCCAAGTAAGCATTTCTTAAAGCCACTACCATAAGCTACTTTATAAATATGATCAACGTTTTTACCTAATAGTCTTTCTACATTAGTTTTACTATCATCAAATATAACTCCACCTACATCTAATATAATATTTTTAATCATACATAAACCTCTTTCAAAATTAATCTAATTCTTTATAAATTCATCTAAATCAAATCCATCTTCTTCTACAATATATTTTCCTTTTCTATTAATTGATGGTCTTGTTGCTTCAGGACATGCTACTTCATCAGAAAAAGTTTTCAGATAAGAAACATAATCATAATGATAGTCTTTTACTGAAAACATAACTTTCTTATATTTAATTTTACCGAATTCTTTTATAACTTCATCACTACATCTAGTAAATGGTTTATTTAAGACATTCCTATCAGTACATATCACAATAATATTATCATAATTAACTCTTTCTTTTCTTTGATTCCACTTAGTAACTATTCTCTCAAAACTATCATTTGTGTGCCCGAAAGCGGCGACTAAGTCACCTATCTTACAAAAAAAGAAAGTTTGGTAAATAATCAATCTTATAATCAGGTAGTGGAACAATATCATAACTTAAATATTCTTTTAAATTTAAACAGAACTTAACAAAACTACCAGGTTCCATATAAAAGTCAATAGTAGGAGTTAAGAATCTTTTATGATAATCATGATATAATCTTCCACCTAAACAAGTATTAGAAATTATCGTTAAGTCATCAGGAAAATCATCAAAATTAATCATCCTTTGTCTATCGTTATATAACTCTTGTTTTATATTAGATACTCTATACATAAGTTATCCCTTTCTTTTCAAATCTATATTTATGCTTGTGTTAATATTATGAATAATTATCAAAACAGCAAATTACAATTTATCTAACTAATCAATAAATTTAATTATTTATAAAATCTTAATACTTGATATTGATAATAATTATTGTTATCTAAATAACCAACAGAGATGCCCTTTCCATTGTATGCTGTTTTACCAGTAGTCGATTTAGTTTTTGCTTCATCTAATAATGTATTAATTTCAGTTTCCGTTGCCTCAT
>CAKONA010000164.1 GCA_934096785.1 uncultured Bacilli bacterium
CTCTATGACTATCTTCTTACAAGAAACTTTGATAACTTTCCTAAAATAGTATCTAAAGACGAAAGAAACACTAATTATGAATACATAAAAGAAGAAAAATATCATGAAGTAACTAAAGGAGTAGAGTTCATTCGTACAGTTTCACTCCTTCACAGTAAGACCTTATTTTTTAAAGATGTAAGTAAGAACAAATATAAAAATATCTACTCAAAACTTATGGGTAACATTGACTATCTAAAAAAGTACTATGACTCTATGGCTTTAGAAATAGAAGAAACAGAATTTATGAGTCCATCAGAATATCTATTTATAAGAAACTTTTCTGCCTTAGATAGCTCACTTGAATATGCAAAAAAAGAACTAAAAAAATGGTTTAATAAAGTAAACAACAATTCAAAAGAAAGAGTCTCTATAATACACAATAACTTATCACTTAAACACTTTATCAGGGGAAATAAAAATTATCTACTAAGTTGGGATAATTATAAGGTTGATACTCCAGTTTTAGATATTTATAACTTTTATAAAAAAGAAGGCTACCTTTTAGACTTTAAATACCTTCTAAAAATATATGAGGAAACTCTTCCACTAACAGAAGAAGAGAAAAAACTACTTTACATATTAATATCAATTCCACCAAAACTTATTAATATAAAAGATGAACTATTAAACACAATTAATGTTAAAGAATTCTATGATTATGTATATAGTGGCATAAGCGTAATAAATACAAACTATTAGTTTTTGACTGATAGTTTTTAAAATTGTATAATTATATTGAAGGGAATACTATGAAAGAGAACTTTAACGTTAAAAATCCTACGTCTGAAAATATAGAATGGGCTTTTAAAAACCTATTATTTTACATAACCGCATCATCAAAACTAGAAATTTATAAGTTACAAAGGAGTAGATTTGAAACATCATTTGAGAAAGCAAATGAAATACTAGAAGAATATTTAAAACATAAATTTCACTTAGAATTTCTAAAATAAATATGTAAATGAAAAAATACTGTTAGATTTTACTAATAGTCTTTTCTTTTTCTTAAAAATATATTACAATATTAATGTAAACAATAATAGGAGTAAAAAAAATGAATAAAAAAGGTTTTATTTCAATGACACTAGTATATACATTTCTAGTCTTATTCTTATTTCTAATGCTTGGAGTATTAAATGCATATGCTCATAAAAATAAATTCTTAGAGGCAATCAATGATAAGATTGACTTAAGATTTACAACACCTGATAACTATGGAAACCCAATACTAAAGGCAATGATGGATAGAAGCATAGCAGTAGAAAGTGGAGTAATAGACTATTCAAAAACATCCTATGGAGAATATTATACTGCTTCCGGAACTCAAAGAGACACAACAGCTATGACAAACGGTCTATATTATACAGAAGTAGTAGAAGATGAAGATAACAATAAGGTTCACATGACAGAAGATGATAAAATAGTATACTTTTATAGAGGCATTGAAAATGATAACTTTATAAGATTAGGAAATATGTGCTTTAGAATATTAAGAAGTAATGAAGATGAAAGTATTCGCATAGCATACTATGGATACTACGGAAAAATGAAAGAAGGCTATTATGGATGTCAAATGGATATAGAAGGACTACCAAAAGCATCTTACAATACAACGTCAATAGACAATAGATATGTAGGTTACATGTTTGGAACAGATAATACTACATATGCTCTTACACATACAAACACAAATAGTAGTGACATAAAAAAAGCACTAGATAAATGGTACGAAGACAACATAAAAGGAACTAACTATGAAAAATACATAGATGATCAAGTATTCTGTAATGAAAGAAAAGTAGGTAAAGGCGGAGTATTAGAAACAATCACATATACAGAATATGGATTCCAATCAAATAACACAATATATGCATCTTTAAGAAGAAATGGAACAGGTGGAGACACTGGAAGAACAATTAGTATGAGCGTTGCAGAACCAATATTCAAGTGCGAGCAAGATAATGATAAATTTACAAAATCTTCATCAAAAGGAAACAAAAGTTTAACTTATCCGATTGGTACACTTACAGCAGATGAATTTATAGTCGCAGGCTCAACATTTCAAATAGATAATCCAGCATACTTCTTAAGTTATGGAGTAGATTTTTGGACAATGACACCTAGTACATTCACAAATGGAACAGCAAAAGCAATAAGCGTAACAAGCACTGGAAGACTAATAGAATCAGATGTAACAGAAACACATTACATCTTGCCGGTCTTATCACTTAAAAATACAACACTAGTAGACGACTCACCATACAACAACGGAAACCTTAATAGTCCATTTTATGTAAAGGAGGATTAATATGAAAAAGAATGGTTTTATATTTATGGAAAGCTTAACCGTACTAATAGTAGTATTACTCGCAACAACAATGCTTCTAAGT
>CAKONA010000165.1 GCA_934096785.1 uncultured Bacilli bacterium
GGTTCTTACTTCGCCTGTTTGTTTTGCTTCTTCAACAATATTTTTCATGTAATTGTTTACTTCTGGGTATAGTGTTAAGTATTTATCTATGTATTTTTTTGCTTCTTGAGGGCTTATGTCTAAGTTTTCTCCTAAACCATAACCGCTTATTCCATAGACTATTCCGAAGATTACTGCTTTTGCGGTACGTCTTTGATTTGGTGTTACTTCGCTTTCAGGAATTCCAAATATATCACTTGCGACATGTGTATGAATGTCTTCACCATGAATGAATGCGTTTTTAAGGCTTTGTGATGAACTGATATGTGCTAGTACTCTTAGTTCTATTTGTGAGTAGTCACTTGATAGAAGGTAGCCGTTTTCACTTGGTATGAATGCTTTTCTTATTTTTTTACCTTCTTCGCTTCTTACAGGAATATTTTGTAAGTTTGGTTCGATTGATGAAAGTCTTCCTGTACGTGTTCCGGTTTGTTTGTATATTGTGTGAATTTTTCCATCTTCTTGTATGTATGAATTAAATGTGTCTAGATATGTGCTTACTAGTTTTGATAAGTTTCTATATTCTAAGATTTTACTTATAATTGGAAACTCATTTTTATATTTGATTAATACATCGTGTGCAGTTGATGTGGCGTTTTTACCCTTTCCTTTTGGAATACCAATCTTTTCATAAAGAATATCTGCTAGTTGTTTTGGACTTCCCACATTGAATGTTTCTCCTGCTAGTGCATAGATTTCTTGTTCTATTAAAGTAAGTTTTTCTTTTAGTTCTTTTGATAGTTCATCTATTACGCTTGGTCTTACATTTATTCCGTTTATTTCCATTGATGAAAGTACTTCGATTAGAGGATGTTCTATATTTGTATATAGTTCTAATAGGTTCTCAGTTTTTAGTTTGTTATTAAAGTCTTCGTATGTGTCATAAAGGAATTTAGATTTCTTAACTATTGCTGTGATTAGTTCTTCTTCTGTAAGTGGATTTTTCTTTGAAACTATTGTGTCATAGTAAGGGATTTCTACTCCATATGTTGTGCTTATATATGAGATATCATCTTTTACGTTATATTCAAGTAAGTAGGATGCGATAAGTGTATCAAAAGATGTATGTGTTTCAATGCCTAATTTGTTTAGGAAAACTATATTTTTCTTATAGTCGAATGTTACGGTTATATCTTTTAATAGGTCTCTATTTAATAGAAGGCTTGCTTCATCAAAGTAATATGCATTTTTTCCATCATAAATTGAAGCACCTATAAATGAAGATTTGTGGTAATTTGTACCATCTAGTTCGATATATAAGCTTTTCTTTCCTTCAATTTCTATTTTGCCTTTAACTTGGATGTATGGAACGCTTGATTTTTCTGTTTGTTTTGATGGTATTGACTTTAAGAATGAATTAAATTCTAATTCTTTATATTTTTCTATTAAGTGTTCTGTGTCAGGGCCTAAATATTTGATGCTTTCAAATGTGTATTCGAAGTCAATTGTTTTAAAGATTGTTGCTAGTTTGTATGAGAAGTATGCGTTTTCTTTATCATTTTCTAGTTTTTCTTTTGTTTTACCGCCTATGTCGTCTAAATGATTATAAACTCCATCTAGTGTTTCATATTTTTGAAGTAGTGAAAGTGCTGTCTTCTCGCCTATTCCTTTAACTCCGGGTATGTTGTCACTTGCATCTCCCATTAAAGATTTTAAATCTATCATTCTTATTGGCTTGATTCCGTATACTTCCATGAATTTGTTTTCATCCATCATGATGTAGTCTTTTTGCTTAAGAAGTTTTACATTTACTTCATCGCTTATTAATTGAAGAAGGTCTTTGTCGCTACTTATGATTGTGGCATTGTAGTTTTTATCTTCGTCTGCCATTCTTGCGAATGTTCCGATTATGTCATCAGCTTCGTAGTTATCGCATTCAATATATTTTATACCAAGAAGTGTACATATTTCTTTTGCTTCTTTAAATTGAACTTTAAGATCTTGTGGAGTTTCGATTCTTCCATCTTTGTAATTATCATACATATCTTGTCTAAAGTTGTGTCCTTTGTCGAATGCTACCATTATATATTTTGGATTTTCTTCATTAATTATTTTGTTTATCATGTTTATGAATCCGAATAATGCGTTTGTTGGGAAGCCTTTACTGTTTTTCATAAGGTTACCATTGTATGCAGTTGCATAGTAGCTTCTAAATAATAGGTTATTTCCATCTATTAAAATTGCTCTTTTTTTCATTTTTATCACCAGTTATTATTTTACTATATTTTTTAAGTTTTATAAACAATTTAAAAGAGATAATTTAATTATATCTCTATAGTTTCGCTTATTTTGTCTTTATAGGCTACGAAAATTGGAATATTTTCATCTATTGCTTCTCTATTTACTTCGTATGCTTTTTCATATGTGTTGTCATTTTCACTTATATGGACT
>CAKONA010000166.1 GCA_934096785.1 uncultured Bacilli bacterium
GCTCACAGTAATAGCCTTCTCTATCAAATCCATAAGGATTATATTTACTATCTGTTACAACAAATTTTCCATCAACCATTTTGCAATAAAAACCTCTAAAATTAAATCCATGTTCATCAGTTTGTCTTGCAGGTGATGTCTTAGTTCTTTCACTAGAAAGGTTTCTAGAACCACCACTTCTATAAGTTATTTTTGGTAATTCATAATAAATCCCATTTACATCAAATCCATATTTATCATATGGTAATGGATGCTTATATAAAAGTTCTTTTGTAATATTGTTTATAAATACATCATAATGTGTTCCAGAAAGATCAAATCCTCTTGCATCCACTTTTCTATTAGTTTTAACTCTCGTATAAGTTCCATTTTCTTTTTGAACTCTTTTATAGTAGTATCCATCTCTTGATAAAAATCTATTATTAAATGGTCTTTGTGAAGTTGATCCATCAGATAATTGAAAATCAAACAATCCATCTCTATCAAATCCATTTTTATCTTTTTTGGAGTCAGTATCACCATAACATCCTGCGTGAGTAAATCCATATGCATCAAATCTAGAATCACGATCGTCTATTTTACATATTCCACATTCATTAAAACCATGTGGATCAATTTTAGATTGAGTTGGTCTTTCATCTCTTGTTCTATCAGGCAATAATTCATGGTAATAGCCATCTACATCAAATCCAAATTTTGAAATTCTTGATGGAGGGTCTAATTTAACAAATTTTCTTTTTATATATTCATAGCAAAAACCTTCTTGGTCAAAAGCCATATATCTAACTTTTCTTGAAGAATAATTACTACTACTAATTGTATATTTGATTATTAGTCCTTGATAATTAGCACCATTACTATTTGTTAAACTATCAGTTTTTCTTCTTGAACCATCTGGTTGTAATTCATAATAATAACCATCTAAATCATAAAAGTTATCATCATATTTTCTATCGGTCTTATGTCTTGTTCCGTCTGGCCGTAATTCATAGTAATAGCCATATGCATCTAAAAATCTCTCATTGTACTTATTATTAGACTTAATACGATTTCCATTTTCGTCCAATATGTAATAATAGCCATCTCTATCGAAATAATTTAAATCATAAGGTAACTCTGTATAGAATTTAGAATATTGATTAGTTTTACCACTTGGATTATAATATGTTACATTTTCAAAAGTTCTAGTAACCCCATCTGAATACTCTAATATTTTGGTCTTATATGCTATGCTTTCACCATTTGCACAATAAATACCATCTCTATCAAATCCCCTTTCATCAAATACACCGTTTGTCTTAACATATTCTTTTGTTATCTTATTGTATTTATAATAAATGCCATCAATGTCATATCCATGTGGATCAATTTTACTTAAGTTTTTATATGTTCCATCTGGTTGTAATTCATAATAATCGCCTTTAATATCAAAACCATAAGGATTAAATTTACTATCTGTCTTAACATGCTCTCCATCATCAGTTAATTCATAATAATAGCCATCTCTACCAAAATTATATTTATTAAAGAAACCATCTTCTGATGAGAAATTTTGTTCATTTAATCCATCAATATTTAATCCATTTGGATCAAAATATGTACTTGTATATATGTTCAAATTCAGGAATTTGCTTGGTCCATATACTATAAATCCATTTGAGTCTATAATATCAATATTTTTAAATCCTTCATAAATATTACATGGTTCAAAAATTCCCATTTTTCTTAAAGTGCTTATATCATAATCTAAAAATACAGGATTTTTTTTGTAAAATTGCTTCTTTGCCTCATTATATTCTTTACCTAATTCATATCCTATTTCTACACTAATTTCCTCTTTTATTAATTTTAAAATATCTTCAGGTATCTTTGAATAAACATTTTGTAAAATGCATCCTATTGGTATATTTTCATTATTAATATCAACATCATATTCAGCCATTACATCTAATATATTCAAAGTATCAATTAACCTTAATTGTTTGCTCTTTGCAGAAGTGTCAGTTGTAATATTTGACGCTTGTCTAAATAAATCAACAAATTCTTTTTGCTCTCCTTTTAACTTAAATGTTGCAAATTGTTGAATATCATGTTCTTTCGGATCAATAGTTCTTTCTGGTATTTCTATATTCCATAAATCTATACTCATACCAACTTTAACTATTTCTTCTATTTCATATATTTCTGTATCAGTTAAATTATCATTATATGAGGGATTGTCTAAATATTTAAAATATTTCTTTTGTATTCTTTTTAAACTAATCGCTTTTCTTGCTTCGTCTATTGACTCACTATTTATATCTGGATATCTGAAATGCTTATTAATCCATTCTTTTATCAAATATAATTTTTGTAAATCTGATGTAACTGTATGTCTATTTACTTGTCTATCCAAATTTTGCTCTAAAT
>CAKONA010000167.1 GCA_934096785.1 uncultured Bacilli bacterium
ATAATATGAATAAACTAGATATTGATACATTTATTGTTACATGTTTAAATAATGCTATTAAGGATGCTAGTGAAGATAATACTTCTATAATAACAATAACTGCTCTTTATAATAGTGATGTGTTTAATAAAGTACTTAATGAAAGTAATTATTATAGTTTAAAAGAAAAGATTGCTAGTAAGTTAATAAATAGATTTGAAGAGTCATTAGGCGTTAATATTAAGGATGATATTGAAGAAATAGAAATATCTTCACCTGTTACATATTCTAAATATAATAGTTCTCCAGATGGCTGTATTTATGGTTATATGCTTAGTAATAGCGATTCTGTTATTTCAAGAATGACTAATAGGGATGAAGATAATAAAGTAAATGGTCTTAGATTTTGTGGAAGTTATTCCTACTATGGACATGGATATGATTCAACTTATTTAAATGGTAATGAAATAGCTAATATGACACTTAAAGATATAGAAAAGGAAGGTGTATGATGAAGCAAATTAAAATATCATCTTTTCCTAATAAAGATATAAAGAATTTTAAGAATTTAAAAGAAAATCGTAATAAAATTATAAACAGAACCGAAGCATCACCTATAAAAAATGATTTTGTGATTGATTCCATTGCTAAAAAGATACATCCTCATCATCAGTTACTTGTTGTAAAGAATATTATTGAAGTTAATAAGGATATAAAGATATTCTATTTTGCGAATGCTGATGGAGATAGTCTTGCTACTTTTAGACCTGGACAATATATTACTTTAGAGTTTCAATTTGATAACAAGTTTGTTAGTCGTGCTTATTCTCTATCAAGTTCTCCTAAGGATGCACTTAATAATGTTTATAGAATTAGTGTATGTAGAGTTAAAAATGGTATTGTTTCTAATTATATGTTAGATAAACTTGAGATTGGTGATAATGTTAATTCACTTAGTCCATCAGGTAACTTCTACCCTTCTTCTATTAGAGATAAGAAACAATTAGTTGGTCTTGTTTCTAATTATGGTATTAGTTCTTTATTATCAATTGCTAAGAGTATTGAAGAAGAAACTATAGATAAAGATTTAACTATCTTTTATGAAGCAAAGAGTGAGAATGACTTTATTTATAAGGATGAATTAAATAGAATTGCTAGTGCTAACAATAATATTAAAGTTATATTTATTAATAGAGAAAATGAAAAAAATAGAATTACAGTAGGAATGATTAAAAGTTTTGTAACAGCTAAGTTTACTGTGTTTGCTTGTGGTAGTTTAGACTTTTATAATGAGATAAGAAATGAGTTATCTGTTTTAAATCTTGGTGTTAAGGATTTAAGATGTGAAAGCACACCTATTATTGAAGATGCTGTTAGTGAGCTTGTTGATACTCCTAATGTAGTTGATATTATTGAAGAAGAGCCTAAGAAGAAAAAGAAAGTTAAGGAAGAGGCTGAAGTACAAGAAGAAGTTAAAGAAGAAAGTACAATAGTACTTCCTAAAGAATATAATATTAAGGTATTTTCTAATAATGAAGAATACAATGTTACTTGTTTTGAAAACCAAACTATTCTCTCTGCCTTAGAACAAAGTAATGTTAAAGTAAGAAGTAAATGTAGATGTGGAGAATGTGGTTACTGTAGAAGTCTTCTTCTTTGGGGAACTATTAGTGTTAAAGATGGTATGGAACATAGAAGAAAAGCTGATATTAAGTTTAATTACATACATCCTTGCTGTAGTTATCCTACAAGTGATATTACAATAAAAATAGATGACTAATAATCATCTTTTCTTATGCCAAAATGGTCTTTCTTAATCTTTTCTATATTTGGATAATTTGAGTTACTAATAATCTTTAAAAATGAATTTCTATCGTAATATAGAGGTATCTTTTTAATTTTATCTTTCTTTGTATCAATAATATAATAATATGTAGTATTATCTTTTCTGCATCCACTACTACCTATTCCATAGAATGATTTACCATTTATGTAGTCTACTCTTCCTTCATGGTCATGTCCGTAAAATATGTAATCACTATCTATATTGTTCATTATTTCTTTGTACTCTTCACTATTAAATATATTTAAATGTTTAAATGGATAGATATTATCTTCAAG
This sequence comes from uncultured Bacilli bacterium, assembly GCA_934096785.1. Next base: position 2,101 of record CAKONA010000167.1, read on the forward strand.
AAAGAAATGAATAAATGTGTATTTCTTCTTATCTATAGTTAGTTCTAGTTTAAGGTTTAATTCTTTTATTTTAGACATGTTAGTTTCAGATATAGTACTAGTTACCCATTCATTATGTTTCTTTTTATTTATGTCATTATCTGGGTCTATGTCTATTCCTTTAATACAATATATTTCATGGTTACCAAGAATAAATGAAATGTTCTCTTTAAATAGTAAGTCTAAGCATTCATTAGAATTAGGTCCCAGTGAGACAGCATCTCCTAAAAATATAATTTTATCTACATTCTTACCTTTAATGTCT
>CAKONA010000168.1 GCA_934096785.1 uncultured Bacilli bacterium
TCTTTAGATACAGTAAATGGTAAACTAGAACTTAAATCATATCCATCAGTAGTATTTAATTCAATTTTAATTTTGTCACCAGTCTCAACATCAAAAGTATATGATTTTGCCATATTACAACCTGTTAATGTAAACATAAATGTACATAATAGAATTAAAGATAATAAAGCCTTCTTCATAAGTCACCTCCTATCTTTTATTTATAGTACCATTATAACATGATAAATTATCTATTAGAATTATTTAATTCTATTTATGGTTGTCACTATCACATCTATTATGAATAAACTACTAAGTATAAGTGTTACAAATAAAGGAACTTTCTTTATAATACCAAGAGTCCAAGGAAGAACTAAATATATAAGTATAATACTGCCTACTGCCCACACCAGACTCATTTCAAGAGCTATATATTTACCTATATGACATTTATAATTACTATAATCCCAAAAAGTAATAGAAAACATTTTCTCAATAAGCACCCCACCTAGCCATTCAAGTATCGTAAGTACAAAGCCAACAACAAAAAATACAATAATAGTTTCAACTATTCTATTCATATGAAGATTCATAAATAGTTTATTAGATACAAACATTATTATTAATACACCAAATCCATATAAAGGAGTCCATGGTCCATAAAGTATCCCACTACTAAAACCACTCTTAAAAATCCATGAGCAAATAGTCTCAAACAAATAACCAAAAATTGAAAAAAACAAAAATATATTAATATAAAACATAATTTTCACCACTATTATTATTCCAAAATATGAAATTTTTATGTTTTTTACTTGAAATTTATTTTTTTTCCTTTATAATATAGAACTTACAAGGCAATAGTATGTATTGCATATAATTTATAGGAGGTTTTGGAATGAAGAAAGTATTACTTTCATTAGTTGCTTTCATGATGGCTTTTAACACAGTTTCTGCAGAAGAAACAACTGTATTAGAAAGCAATGAAACAACTGAATCAGTTTCTACTACTGCTGTAGAAGGAACTACAACTACTGAATCACAAGATGATGAGTACAAATGGGCTGCTATCCAACCAGGAAGTACTAAAACAAGTGATGGTGTTACTGTATCTTGGGAATATTTAGGCAAAACTTATAATGAAAAGAAGAAAAGATTTTTCAACTTTAATTTAACTTACACTATACCAGAAGATTATAGTCTAGAAAATTTAGTTATTAATCCAGATATTTTCGAAGTAATTGCTTGGGGACAAGAAGAATCAAATACTCCAATGCTAATGCCAGGAGACACAGTAAAAGTTAACTTAACTATCGTTAACAAATCAAAGTATAATTACAATTATGATGAAAATTCATTTGTAATTTACCCTTACACTTCTGATGAATTAGAAGAAATGGGATTCAAAAAAATCAAAAGTGATGACAATTTATTTAATGGAGATGGACTAAACGATGTACATCAATATTATAGAACAAGAAATGCAGCACTTAAAAGATTAACTGGAAATGATGACAAATTAGCAACAACTGAAAATTTAGAAAGATTATTAAGAGAAGTTGGATACAATGGTAAAACATATAATGGTATTGAAGAATTAGATGAATACTATCTTGACTTCTTTAATGATTATTACAAATATACAGAAAAAGGTATTAGAATAACTAAATTAAGTGATTTCAAGCCAGAAGAATTATCAAAAATATTTGATGGAAACTATTACATAATGAATGGTGATGGTATTAAAGAAGAAAACACTACATTAATTGCATTACATTTTGATTACTTATATAACTACGTATTAGGAGTATCTCTAGATGATGAAGAAATAAGTGATAGTAATCAACAAGAATACGCACCTGGAGAATACATGAGAAATGAATCTAAGGGCGATGAAAAGATTAAAAAGAATCTAGGAAAACTTAATAGTAAAACAGAAAATTCAATGAATACAAATATGCATTTAAGTGGTCCACTTATGGGAAATGCATTCATGAATTATAGAATTACAGGTCATGCACATCTTTCATTCATTGCTGAAAAAGGTAAAGTTATTGCAAGATACATTGATACAAAAGGAAATGTATTAGCTAAAGACGTTATCACAAGTGGAATAGTTAATGATGACTACAAAACAATTGCTAAAATATTTGAAAACTATGAATTAGTTAAAGTTGAAGGAGACGAAACTGGATTATATGCGTCTGAAGATCAAGTTGTTACATATATCTATGAATTCGTAGGTGGTACTGGTGGAGATGAAGAGCCAGAACCAACTCCTACTCCTACTCCAACACCAATTTCAAACAACGTTCCAAATACAGGAATTGAAACTAATAACATTTTAGAAATAACAACTATATTAAGTATAATTTCATTACTTGGAACTATAGTTTTAAAGAAAAGATTTAA
>CAKONA010000169.1 GCA_934096785.1 uncultured Bacilli bacterium
TGACATATATTCTAACACTTATATCTGCATATATATTAGTAGATAGAATAATGGAATTATTATTTATAATTTTTACAGGTGTTGGTTTTAGTTATTGGGGACCTATTAAGTATTTTCTAGCTTTTGCTTGTTTAGCATTTGCATTCTTCTTCTCAGGTTCTTCAAAATTTGCTAAAGCTGATGTTAATAAATTAAGATTTTTCCATGCATTTATAGTCTGCTTTTATATTTTAGTTGTATCTGCTGTAGTACAATGGTTAAATCAAATAATTTGGATAAACTTATTATCATTACCAAATTATCCAGAACTTGCAAGAGATTTCTTCTATTTATTTAAACCAGCATTTACAGCATTAGGTGTATATATTCCACTTGTTACTTTCTATAAAGTACTTAAATGGCTTATCTTTAGTATTAATGATGTTAAAGATATTCGTGATTCAATTTTTGATTATGGTGGAATTAAATTAACATCTGATAAAGAGGCACATGGTGTTTATACTTGTGAAGTAAAAGTTTGTGTAGACTGTGAAAGTGGTGAAGATATTTGTATTCCAGAAAAGAAACGTTATGAATCATTCTTAATAGTTGGTGTTTCTGGTTCTGGTAAAACAACAATGGTTTATGAACCAATGTTAGCAAGAGATATTGAAAGGAAATCATTCTTTAAAGAGATTTCTAAAGAGATGGGATTTACAGCTTTAAGAACTGGATTAGCTAGTTTAAACTGTCCATATGATAATGATTATATAAACGAAAATTTCTCATTAGATATGTTAATTCCAAAGGAAGAAAAATTAGATACATATAAAAACTATATGAAGAAGATGATAATTTCAAGCTCAGGTAGTAAAATTATTTACCGTAATATGGGTATTACTTATGTTTCAGCTGAAATTGAGTCAGTATCAAAAATTGCTAAAGTTGCTGAAAACTTCCATATTCCTGTTAATATAGTAGATCCAAATCGTGCAGATTCACCTGGTTTGAATCCATTCGTATATAAAGATCCTATTAAAACAGGACTTGCAGTTTCTTCAGTTTTAAAAGGTTTATACTTACATAGTAGACCAGACACTGAACTTGCATTTAGGGAAAATGAAGCTGTACAAGTAATTGAAAATATATCTATTTTATTAAAAGAAATGTATCCATTAGATCATGACGGATTATTGCCTAACTTAGAGGATGTGTTAGATTTACTTACAGACTTTGATTTGGTAGTAGATTATGTAGAAAAAATGAAACAAATTCCAGAATTATCTGAAAAATATCGTATTTTAATTAGATATTTTGAAAATAACTTCTATCCAGATAGTTCAAACTTATTAAATGCAAAACGTTCTACAACAACTGCTTCTGCTGAAATTGATAACTTACTACGTTATCCTGGTGTAAAAGCAATATTATGTAATCGTTCAAATAACTTAGATTATGAAAAAATATTATCAGACGGTCAAGTAACTTTATTATGTACTCGTAGAGGAGACTTAGGTGAGACTGCGCATAAAGCTTTTGGTTTATTCTTCTTATTATTAATGCAACAAGCTATTCTTGCTAGACCTGGAAATGACAGCACACGTATTCCTCACTTCTTATATATAGATGACTTCCCTGCATACATTTGTAAGGCTACAGAACCTATATATACATTATATAGAAAATATAATGTTGCAACTGTTTTAGATTCTCAAAACTTAACACAATTAAAGGGTGACTTATCTGCTGATCCTAGGGGAGATTATTATAAAAACTTAATTTTATCAAATACAGTTAATAAATTTATATTTGGTAATGCTACTCCTGAGGATGTTGCATGGTGGGAAACAGCAATGCAAGATAAGAGAGAATGGACATTTAATAATACTTATAATGCTGACAAGACTGAATATGATCCTAAGAAAGGTAATATCGAATACAAGTGGAAAGCTAATTTTGCAAAAGGTAAAATAATGGCATTGAAAGGAAAGCAAGTTATTTACAAGGTTAAAGACTTAGGTGGAAAAAGCGCTGTCAATAAAGGTAAAGTTGATTTTATGGAAGCTAAGTATAAGGATGTTCAAAAGGTTAAAACATATAACTTTACAAAATTTGGAGGTAGCTTGCTAGACCCAGAATCTGCTGCTAGAAAAGCTCTAAATAAGAAAAAAGTTGATTATGCAGCTGTTACTGCAAGCAATGATAATTATGATGTAGACCGTGAAGTTGATCCAATTCAAACAGATACTTCAGATTCTAAATATTTATTTGATAATGAAGAAGCAATTGTAGTTAACTTCAAAAACAAAAAGAAAACAAATTAAAAAAATTATAACACTCTATAAAAAGAGTGTTATTTTTTTGTTATATTCC
>CAKONA010000170.1 GCA_934096785.1 uncultured Bacilli bacterium
TCATTTAAAAGTTTAAAAAACTATGAAACGTGTTCATAGTTATGTATTTTTATGTGTTTTTTTGTACTTTACGCAAAATTTAATAAATTTTACATTTATTTATACATGTAATTCTTATTATATGTGTAATTTATTGATGGTTTTCACCATGGATGAAGCTATTTTATATCTAAAATATCTCTTGCGGCGATTAAACCAGTTGATGCAGCTGTAACAATATTACCTGCTTTACCAGCTCCATCTCCTACAAAGTATATATTATATTTATCAAGTTTGAATTTATTATTTGTGTCTATCTCATTACTGAAGAATTTTATTTCTGGACCATAAAGTAATGTTTCATCGTTATTAACACCTGGTATTATTTTATCTAATTTTTCTAGTCCTTCTAAAATGTTTGTAATTATTCTATGAGGTAGTACTAATGATAAGTCTCCCGCTACACAATCTTTAAGTGTTGGTTCTATAAATCCTTTATTAATTCTTTTCCAGTCACTACGTCTTCCTCTTCTTAAATCTCTAAGTGATTGTATAATTGGTTTTCCATCTCCTAGTGTGTTTGCTATTCTTGCAATGCTTTCTCCATATAATCTAGTATTTGTTACTGGTTCAGTAAGTCCTACTTTGCTTATGAATGCAAAGTTAGAGTTATTTGATTTAATATCTTTTAGTGAGTGACCATTTACGCATATGAATCCATAGTAGTTTTCTTTAGCTACGAATCCTCCTGGATTTGTACAGAATGTTCTTATTTCATCTGTGTATGTATCAGTTTTAATAAATATAGTTGGGTCATATATTACGTTAGTTATGTCTTCTAAGATTTCTTTTCTAACTTCTACTCTTACGCCTATTTCAATACTTTGACTAGTGTATGGAATGTTATATTTATCAGCAAGTTCTTGTATCCATTTAGCTCCGGTTCTGCCTGGGGCTACTACTACATTCTTTGAAATGATATTATCTTTTCCTTCAATAACTAGTTCATGTTCATCTTCTTTTTTACTTATTATGTCTTCTACATTAGAGTTTTCATAGATGTCTACACCTTTATTTTCTAAATAGTCTGTGAATTCTTTAATGTATCCTGGTAATTTATCACTACCTAGGTGTTTTTGTTTTATAACTAGAAGTCTTGCACCTGTTTTGGCAACTTCTTTTTTTATTTGGTTAGCTTCATCCATATTTGATGGGTATACGTCACTATCCATTTTGAATTTTGTAAATATTTTTTCTGTGTCGTCAATTATTTGATATGCTTCTGATTGTGACATGTATTTGAATAGGTCGCTTTTACCTAGTTTTGGTATAAAATTTAATTTTCCATCTGAGAATGTACCTGCGCCACCATATCCTGATAGGATTTGACAAACTTTACAGTTTACGCACTTTCCACCATTTACTTTCATTGGACACATTCTTGTTTCAGCTCTATGTCCTTTGTCAATTAGACAAACTTTAAGTTTTGGATTTTTTTCTTTTAGTTCGTAGGCACAAAATAATCCAGCTGGGCCTGCTCCTACTATTGCCACATCATATTTTTTCATATCTTTTACTTCTCCTTATTCATTTCTTCTTTTTCTAGTTCTCTATACGCTACTTTACCAACTGCTGTTTTAGGAAGTGATTCTCTAAATTCATATTCTGCTGGTAAGCTATATAAAGCAAGGTTCTTTTCACAGTGTTTTCTAATTTCTTTTTCAAGTTCTTTACTTGGTGTGTATCCACTATTTAGTACTATAAATGCTTTTGCTACTTGTACTTTTCTTGGATGTGGTATTCCGATTACTGTACTTGTGAATACTGCTGGGTGTGAGTTTAGTACAGTTTCGATATGTGATGGGTATAGGTTGTATCCATTTGATATTATTATTCTTTTAACTCTTTGTTTGAAGTAAACGAATCCATCTTTATCCATGCACCCTACGTCTCCTGTATGAAGCCATGTTCTTCCATCTTTATGCACTTGAAGTGTTTGAATTGTTTCTTCTAGGTTATTTAAGTATCCCATCATAACAGTTGGTCCGCTTATACAGATTTCACCATCTTCACCATATGGTACAGTGTCGTGTGTACCTATTCTTACTATTTTGAAATATGTGTCTGGGAATGGAATTCCAATTGAACCTTCTCTATATTCACCTGTTGGTGTTGCACATATAGCAGCACTTGCTTCTGTAAGACCATAACCTACTCTTACTTCGGCTGTACTTCCGTGTTCTTTAAAGTAAGCATCTACTTTTTCTTTTAAGTCTCTCGACATGAAGTCTCCACCACTTATTGCACATTTTAAATGTGATAAATCATGTTTACCTAGTTTCATTTTAGTCATACT
>CAKONA010000171.1 GCA_934096785.1 uncultured Bacilli bacterium
TCTTTCACCATCTCAAAAAAGATTATTAGCTATCGCAAGAGTACTTCTAAAAGATACAAAGATATTCTTATTTGATGAAATAATAGAGACACTTGATAAAGAAAATAGAACTAACATAATGAAAATTCTAAAAGAAAAAAAGAAAAATCATACTATTATGATAATAACAAGAGATAAGAAAATACTTAAATCTGTAGACAACGTAGTACTTATAGATAGTGGAATTCTTATAGATACTGGTTCACATGAAGAATTAAACAAAACAAATGATTTATACAAAGAAATTAGTTAAATACCTTAATTGGTATTTTTTCTTTTAGAGAGTAATAAACTTTACTAGAGGAACTATGAGAACAAATATAAAAACAGGACTTAGTAGTAAAGAAGTAATAAATAGAAGAAATAAATATGGAAGTAATAAAATAACATCTAAGAGTAAGAACTCTATTTTAAAATTGATTTTTGAATCTTTAAGTGACCCAATTATTAAGATTTTACTTATAGCACTAGGTGTAAAATTGATTTTTTTATTTAAAGATTCTGAGATTTATGAAACAATAGGTATATTCATAGCTATCTTTTTAGCAACAATTATTTCAACATTATCTGAGTATGGTAGTGAGAAAGCGTTTGAAAAGTTAAATAGTGAAAACTCAATTATTAAGGTAAAAGTACTAAGAAATTCTAAGAAGGAAGTTATTAACATTGATGAGTTAGTAGTAGGGGACATCATTTATCTTGAAAGTGGTGATAAAGTACCAGCTGATTCAAAAGTAGTAAGTGGAGAACTTTATATTGATGAGAGTATTCTAACCGGTGAAACAAAAGAGAAACATGCGACCTTTAAAAGTAATATATACATGGGCTCAATTGTAACTGATAAAAGTGCAGTAGCAGAAGTAACATGTGTAGGAGACAAAACATTTTATGGAAAGATAGCAAGTGATATTCAAGAGAAGCCTATTGAAAGTCCACTTAAATCAAGACTTCGTGTTTTAGCAGGACAAATCAGTAAAATGGGATACACTGCAGCATTCCTTATATTTATTTCATACATGTTTAATGCAGTAGTGGTAAGAAATAATTTTGATATGTCTAAGATTCTCGAATTCAAAGATATCTATTCACACTTAATATATGCTTTAACTCTTAGTGTAGCCGTAGTAGTAATGGCTGTACCTGAGGGTCTACCTATGATGATTACACTTGTTCTTTCATCGAATATGAAAAGACTTCTTAAAAGAAATGTGCTTGTTAGAAAACTAGTTGGCATAGAGTCATCTGGTTCCCTAAACATTTTATTCACAGACAAAACAGGTACTTTAACAGAAGGTAAACTAAAAGTAGAGTTATTCACAGATGCAGAATTAACTGAATACAAAGATATACACAAGTTATCAACAAAAAAGTATGAATTACTATATCAAAGTCTTGTTTACAATAACAGTTCATTTCTTACAAATAATGTTCCTGAAGGAGGAAACACAACAGATAGAGCGCTTCTTTCATTTATTGGTTCAGATGATAAAACAAAATATAAGGTACTCTCAAAAGAAGAATTTAACTCAAAATTAAAGTATTCTCTTGTAGAAACTTCATATAATGGGGGCACAACATTTATAAAAGGAGCATATGAAAAAGTACTTGAAAGGTGTTCTAAATATATTAAAAGTGATGGCTCAGTAAGAGTACTTATAAGCAAAGATAAACTAATTAACTATGTAAATTCTAAAACTAATGAAGGCTCTCGTGCCTTAGCACTAGCATACAAAGAAGAGTCATCATTTATACTTCTTGGATTCATCTTCTTAAAAGATAACATTAGAGTGGAAGCAAAAGAGGGAATCAAAAGAATAAAAAATGCAGGTATTCAAGTAGTAATGGTAACAGGAGATGCTAAAAATACAGCTGTGTCTATTGCAAGAGAACTCAAAATAATAAATGAACCTACTGACAAAGTATTAACAAGTGATGAATTTAACAACATGACTGATGAAGAAGTGAAGATGATTCTTCCAAACCTTAAAGTACTAAGTAGGAGTCTTCCACAAGATAAGAATAGGCTAGTAAGGCTAGCTCAAGAGTTAAACTTAATAGTAGGAATGACAGGAGATGGAATTAATGATGCACCTGCACTTAAAAGAGCAGATGTAGGCTTCAGTATGGGAAGTGGTACCGAAATAGCAAAAGAAACAAGTGACATAGTAATCATTGACAACAACATTCTTTCAATATCAGTAGCCATTTTATATGGAAGAACAATATTCAAAAGCATAAGAAAATTTATAATATTTCAACTTAGTGTTAACATATGCGCAGTCATACTA
>CAKONA010000172.1 GCA_934096785.1 uncultured Bacilli bacterium
CTTTTCTACTGTTTGTCCCGGTCTTGCTTTTTCAATTTTAATTTCAGGACCATCAGTATAAGTAAGTTCTAATGTACCTGTTGTTACTATTTGGTCTTTAACATTCTCTGATTTTACTGTCGCACTAAACCATGCATAAGACATGCTTATAGTTGCTAGTAAAAGAAATGTGATGCCAATGCCTAATAGCATTTTGTTGTTTTTTAAATTCTTCATATTTTTCTACCTTCCTCTTAATTATTATATAAAAAATTACCCCCCCCGCAAGCGAATTTTTGTTCGTATTTTTTTTGGAAACAACAAAAAAAATCGTGCTTTTTCTTTATTATTTTGCACGATTCTTACGTGTATATTCTTTTATATAATTAACATTTTATTTACATTTCTAATTCTTTTCTTAGATTATCTATTGTATTCTTTACTGTTTCTTTATCAAATGGACTTGGCATGTTGTATTTATCAATTAAATCATTAAATCCATAGTAAGAAGCTACTGATGCGATTTCTTTAAATGTATTTAAGTTGTCTTTTGAACTATTCCATATAGCTAATGCTCCAAAGTATGATAATGCATAATCTATGTAATAAAATGGGTCTAAGAATATATGTGATTGTCTATAATAGTAACCTCCACTTTCTAAATTGATGTGTCCTTTATTTTTTGTTTCAAGATTATACTTTGTAACTAGGTTATTCCATATTTCATTTATTTCTTCTTGTTTAAGACCTTCTTTGTTATAGATTGTTTCTTGGAATTCATCTACTAAACAGATGTATGGAAGAGATGAGATCATATTATATATCTTCATGAAGCAATATTTTTTATAGTCACTTTCTGTGAAGAGATTTGATACATGATTCATTGTGATAAGTTCCATACTATAAGAGAACATCTCTGCGATTTCTAGTGTTGGATATTTTAATAGTGGTGAGATGATGTATTCTTTATCTTTTATTGATGCATTATATTTTTGAAATGAATGACCTAATTCATGTGATATAGTTATTAAATCTAAATATGAACTTTTAAAGTTACAAGTTATTACTGGCATATGTGTTTCGGTTAAGTAATTTGTAATTGAGAAGTTTACTTTGTCTGTTCTTGATTCATAATCTATGTAGTTATTACTAAGCATTAATTCAAATAAATCGTAAAGAGAATCATCTATTTCTTTTAGTGATTCTTTAAAGTTATCAATTAGATTATCTTTAAGTTTAGGCATGTCATTAAAGAATACTGTGTCATAGTATTTTATTTCATCAAGACTTAATTCTTTCTTTTGTATTTCATTTAGTTGTTTACATAATGGCACTACAAAGGATATGATGTTATCTCTAAAGTTCTTTATGTCTTTGTAGTCATAGCCAAATCTTTTTAATTTGTATAAGCTATAATCTGTATATGAATTAAAACCTAAGTTCTTAGCTATTTTATTTCTAACTGTTATTAGTTTAAATAAGATGGATGTGTATTCACTCTTATGTTCATAATAGAAGTCATTTATAGTGTCATGTGCTTTCTTTCTTATAGTTCTATCTTTATCAGTAAAGTGTTTGCTTATTTTAGATATAGTTACTTCTTCATTATCAAATATAATCTTTGTATTATTAAGAGTTCTATATTTTGTTTTAAGTTCATTTTCAAGAGTTAGAAGTTCTATATTCTTATTTGATGTTGTTTTTAATTGATATTCTATTATTTTAAAGAAGTTGTTTGGTATTTTCATCTTTAGTGTTTCTTTGTATTTAGAGTTTAGTATTTCCTTGTAGAATGGTATGAATAGTGCATCAAATTTAGGTTTTTCTTGATTCCAGTATTCTATTTCTTTTGTGTAGTATTCGTTTGAGAGTTCTCTCATGTTTCTTATATCAGCATAGTCATACATTTCTTCGATATGATTTGATACATCATTTATTTTAGTTATTACTTGTATGTATTCTTCTTCACTTGTTGTTTCTTTTAATAAAGTAATAAGTTTATCTATTTCTTCTTTTGTAGTCTTGTAGTCTACTCTTTCGTATTTTATTTTATTAAAATCTTTCATGTTAACCTCTTCTTTTTAAATATATTGAATATGATATTGATACTATTATTAGTATTATAGTAATTATTAGTGTTTCTTCATTTGTTCTTGATGCGAATATGGCTAGTGAATTTATTAATATGTGTGTAAGAATAGATGGATATAGTGACTTCGTTTTTATTAGAAGTGTTACGAAAAGGTATCCAAGTGATAAAGCGTAACATATTTGAAGCAGTGTATCTATTATATTTTGTCCATTTAGTAGGTTCACTATGTGACCTAGGGCAAAAGTTATGCTT
>CAKONA010000173.1 GCA_934096785.1 uncultured Bacilli bacterium
AAGTGTAGTAGGCCCATTCATAGGAATTTTATCTCCAATAACAATAATACAAATGCTATGGATAAACATGGTAATGGATACACTCGCAGGACTCGCATTCTCATACGAGCCAGCACTTGATGAATATATGGAAGAACCCCCAAAAAAAAGAAATGAAAAAATAATCAACAAATACATGACAAATCAAATCGCATGTGGAGGTATCTATTCAGCAATCCTATCTATATGGTTTCTTAAATCAAAGTTCATCTCATCAATCTATCGAACTGACCCCACAAACAAATATCTTCTAACAGCATTCTTTGGACTATTCATCTTCTTAGCAATCTTTAATTCATTTAATGCAAGAACATACCGCCTAAATATTCTCTCAAACATACTCAAAAACAAAGTTTTTATCGCAATTATCGCATTTATAACAATAGTACAACTAATCCTTATCTACTATGGAGGAGAAGTATTTAGAACAACAGGCCTTACCATTTATGAACTAGAAACAATGATACTTCTTTCATTCACAATAATTCCATTTGACTTAATAAGAAAAATAATCCTTAAAAAAAGAAAAATAACTAGGAACATTTAACTAGTTATTTCTTTTTACTAAGTCTTGCTTCTCTTTCAAGTTCACCCCTCATAAGAGAAAGTTCTGTATTTCTTTGATTAATATATCTTACAAGTTCATGAAATTCATCACTATCAAAGTCATTATCAATATCTTTAAAATAGAACTGATGCATTAAATATTGATTATAAAAGTCAGGATATCTACGAAGAGGATCACTAGAATGACTATAAACATCATAACCAAGACCAAAGTGTCTAGAAGGTTTCTCAGTATACACGCTTTCCATATACACATTTTCAAGAACACGTCTAGTATAATCATCTATGCATATTCCCATATCATTAACAATAGAAGAAATATATTCATCATCTTGTTTTCTATAAATATAAGGAATTCCTTCATCTTTAGCAATTCTTGCAAGTAACAAATTATATAAACTCATAAACTCACGAACAATAATATCACTTTTTAATTTTTTATAGTCATATAAAGTCTTACTTTTTTCTTTCTTTTCCCAGTACTTTTGTTTAGAATGATTCTTATGAGAAAGAGCATTTGCTAGTTCAAACAAATCACTTATCTGTTTCTTAACACCCACAAAACACATGTTATTAAGAATCTCTTCAGTCTCAAGATAAGTCATATTCTTTGAAACGATAATATTATTCTTTTCAATATAATAATCAATCAAATCCCCAGAATCATTAAGTACTACATATAAGGTAATAGCACCTTTTTGACTTCCTTCATTAAGAGAAAGAGAATATTCAGCACTAAAAGGAAACATACGAGTATTAAAGTTTCTCATATACATACATTCATAATTATTTCTTGCATTCAAATCAAGTTCACTATTCTTCTTAATAGCACCACCTGCATCCGCCACATGTATTCCAACTATAAATTTATTACCATCCTTCTTAATACTAATCCCGTCATCCCTTAAATAAGTATTATTTCCATCAATCGTAATAACACCCTCTATAGGACTCTCACTTTCACACTTAATAACAGTTCCTTCTGGCAATTCACTAACAATTCCATACTTATCAAGTATTTCATCAGTATTAAGTCCTCTCTTAACACCATTAACAATTAAATAAATTTCATATCCAAATAAATCATCCTTAAGCTTAGCATCATGTAAATACCTCAAATATTTATCCTTATTAATACTAGAAGAATAAAGTAACTTCAAAAGAGTAATGTAATAATAAATATCTCTACTATTCTCATCTAAACTAGCAATTGCTTTATAAAACACATAATCAAATAACTCATTATTCTTTTTAGTAATAGACTCCTTATTAATATTTATAAATTTCTTAATAATATCTATATCTTCAAATCTATTAATTAACTTAATAATAAGATTTTCTAAAGTATTAGGGTCAATATTCTTATCTAAAACAATATCATCAAGATTATTAGCTGCTTCTAAAAGAATATCATTTTTAGTTTCTTTTGCTCTTACTAAGATAGGTTCTCTTAATTTTTTTATTCTTTTTCTATTATAATCAATAGCATCTTTATCAAAATTAATCTTATTACAAAGAACACAAAACAAATCAATACCATTCTTAATTAAATTAGTGTAGTATTCATCATTTTTAAAAGAAAAAATAGAGTCAAGCAAATACCTATATGTATCACGTAATAACTGATTCATATTAATTTTATTATCCTTAAGATAAAGATTAATTGATTCATCGGTAAAGTTACCATAAAGAAT
>CAKONA010000174.1 GCA_934096785.1 uncultured Bacilli bacterium
CTTTAGCACTGCTTCCAGTCTCTACAATTTTTTTACCATCTTTCTCTTCAGGCTTTCCATTACTCATTTTAAGTTTATATAATCCACTTGGTTTACCATCAGTATACGCACATCCACAGTAATCATTAACACCAGTTCCAAATTTACCAGTAAAAGTACCATTCATGAATCTCTCACATACTTGTTCTACTAAAGTACCACTACTAATATCAGTTGTCTTTCCTTGGAATATCGCACTAACACCAATAGCTTCTTTTCTTAAAAGTACATAGTTATCATTCATAGAAACTCTATTAACTGGGTCCATTACACAACCTTTATCACTCTTATATTCATCTGATACAGTTTGACACACATCATCATCCGCACTCTTATCAACTGATAAAAATCCAGCTTCTATAAGTTCATTAACATATACTTTAACTTCTACACGTCCATTAAATATATCAGGATTATTAGTTCCATATAACTCTCCACTAGCAATAATATCTTCTACTTTAGATTTATAAAGTCTTCTATTAATTCTATTATTTATTGTTACTATACTAGGTACTGCTATAATAGTTATTATTCCTATTAAAGCTATTACAACTAATAATTCCATCAATGTAAACCCTTTTCTATCCATATTAAAAACCTCTATTCTCATACATTAATTATAATAGAATAAAGGTTTCTTTTCAACTATTTTTCAAAATAATTTTCTATAATCTCATAAACTCTCTCTTTACCAATCTTAGTTACACTAGAGAAATTAATTATTTCATCACCTAAAGCTGGATTCAACGTACTTTTAATTAAATCATCTTGTTTAGCTCTAAGTGACCTATTTACTTTATCATATTTAGTTGCAACTATTGTAACTGGTAAGTTATAGTACTTTAAGAATTTATACATAAGTACATCATCTTCAGTTGGTTTATGTCTATAATCTATAAGTAAGAACACATGTTTTAAGTATTGTCTTTGTTTAAGATATTCTTCTATCATTAAACCAAACTTTTCTATTTGTTTCTTACTAGTAGCCGCATATCCATATCCAGGAACATCTACTATATAGAATTCATCGTTTATTTTATAAAAGTTTAATGTAGTAGTCTTACCAGGCTTTGAACTAGTTCTAGCTAAGTTTTTTCTATTTACTATTGTATTAATAAAACTACTTTTACCAACATTACTTCTTCCAAGACATAAGAATTCATTTTTTTTATCTTCTGGATATTGACTAATTCTAACAGCAATTATTGGCTCATCTACTTTAGTAACTTCCATATTATTTTTTCTCCTTTTCTATATATTCTTTACTAGCTTTTGATAAATCTTTCATTAAAGCATCAACTACTTCTTTAGATTCAGTTCTAACTCCGCTAGCAAATTTATGTCCACCACCATTATATTTAGCAGCTATTTCATTTATTACTGGGCCTCTACTTCTAATATTAACTCTATACATATTATTTTTAGCATCATGTGATGAGAAAGCCCACACAACTACTTCATTTATATTATTAAAATCATTTATCATATTAGATGCAGCTGATATATCTGAATTTAAACTCTCTATAACATCATCTTCAAGTTCAATATAAGCAAACCCATTCTTATCAACTTTCATAGTAGATGCTATATAACCCATAAGTCTTACTTCACTTAGTGGTTTTGCATACACTAATCTATATAGTTTTTCAATATCAAGTTTATATTTCTTTATAAGTTCACTAACTACTTCAAAAGTCTTATAATTAACACTAAATAAGAATCTATTAGAGTCACTTACTATACCAATGTATATTTTACCAGCAATACTTTCATTCATTTTAAGTTTAGTATTATTAATAAGTTCAAGTACTAACTCTGAAGCACTACTAGCATCCTGTCTAATTAACTCAATATCGCTATATTTATC
The DNA here is from genome assembly GCA_934096785.1 of uncultured Bacilli bacterium. Next base: position 1,907 of record CAKONA010000174.1, read on the forward strand.
TACCAAAGGATGATGATCAATCTTAATAACATTCTTAAATGATAAGAAATTATCTATATCAACACGTCTATTATCAGGAGTATCAACCACTATTAATAATGCATTTTCATAATCATATGAACTTACCTTATCTACTTTACCAAAATATTTAAATCTTGATACTGTAGTTCCAACCGCATACACTTCTTTACTAGGAAATGTAAGTAAAATTGAGTCTTTCAAAGCCATTTGACTACCAAAAGCATCAGGGTCTGGTCCTATATGTCTAGCAATATAAATCTTCTTATATTTCTTTATCTCATTGTATATTGTTTTATAAATATTATTCATTAATTACTTCTTTCTATTTAACTAGATTATAAGTATCTTTTATAATCATAATTTCTTCA
>CAKONA010000175.1 GCA_934096785.1 uncultured Bacilli bacterium
AGGCTTTTACATGCGATTGAAATAACTAACTCATCATTAGTGATTCCATTTGTTAATTCTTGCCATACTAAATTATAGTATGCATCAAGTGAACCTGTGTTTTTAACTCTAACTTCTTTTGTTAAAGTTTGTCCAGGTCTTGCTTTTTCAATTTTGATTTCAGGCCCATCTATGTAAGTTAATTCTAATGTACCTGTTGTTACTATTTGGTCATGTTCATTTTCAGTCTTTACAGTTGCACTAAACCATGCATAAGATAAACTTAGTGTTGCTAGTAAAAGAAATGTAATACCAATACCAAGTAACATTTTGTTATTTTTTAGTTTTTTCATAATTCTTATTCTCCTATCATGTTAAGTATAACATTTATATTTTATAAAAGATATAAAAAGTTCACACTTTCGTGTAAACTTTTTAATGATTATTATTTTGCTGTGAAGTAACCTGGTGTTCCTGACTTATCAATTCTAGCATATGTTTTATCAATGTAGTTAACATTAAATTTAGTACCAGCACCACCTACCAATTTTGATGATGATATGAACATACCGAACATATTATCACTATTTGTTACATTCGTTGTTACAAATTTATTACTAGCATATATTGTTGTTAAACTCGTACAAATGTAAAACATATTTGACATATCAGTTACTTTACTTGTATCAAAACTACTTAAATCTATTGTTACTGCTTTCGCACTACTAAACATTCCACTCATAGTTGTTACTTTGCTTGTATTAAAATTGGTTAGATTTATATTAGTAAGTTTAGTAACTGCAAGCATATAACTCATATTGGTTACATTACTTGTGTTAAATTTTTCAAGACCTGGTATTGATGTTGCTGGAACATTTGAAAACATTCTTTCCATAGTTGTTACTTTGCTTGTATTAAAATTGCTTAGATTTAAGGATGCCAATGATTCACTGTAAGCAAACATTCGAGCCATATTTGTTACATTACTTGTGTCGAAATTGCTTAGATTCAAAGAAGTGAATTTAGTGGTGTTAAACATTTCTGACATATTTGTAACTTTACTTGTGTTAAATTTATCTAATCCATTTATTGTTGTTATTTCTGAATATGAAAACATAGAACCCATATCAGTTACATTACTTGTATCGAAACTTGATAAATCTAGTGATGTCGCTTTACTACCAGAAAACATTCCTTTCATATTTGTAACTTTGCTTGTATCAAAATTGCTTAAATCTAAGCTGGTTAATTTAGATGATCCAAACATATATGACATACTTTTTACATTGCTTGTATCTAAATTTTCTAAGCCTTTAATTGATGTTAAAGTACTAGTAGCAAACATATGTCCCATATCAGTTACTTTACTTGTATTAAAGTTACTTACATCTAATGAAGTTACAGCAACATTATTGAACATACCAAACATATTCGTCACTTTACTTGTATCAAAACTACTTACATCTAATGAAGTCGCTACAGTACCAGAGAACATGTAGCTCATACTAGTTACTTCACTTGTATTAAATTTGCTTAAGTCAAATGAATTAGCTTTACTTTTTAAAAATATATTTGAATAACTTACAACTGGTTTATCATTTATATATGTACATGGTGCTTCAGTTACTGGAGCAGTACTTTCTTTATCTGTTAATGTCACTCCCCATCCATCTAGTGAAAATAGATTAAACCACCCAAGTAAATCTCCAGTATATTCTTCTTTATATACATATGTGTATGTACCATCTTTATATTCTGTTCCTTGTGTAATATCACCACCGGTATTACAATATTTTACTGTAGGATCAATATCTTCACCTTTTGGTATTTCACTATAGCCACTTGGTATTTCTACATCTGCTAAAGTGTTTGTTCCATAGCCTCCACTTACTTTTAATGTTATAGTTTGCTCATTAGTAGCATTATTAACTATCTTTAGTTTTATTTTTGATGTTGAGTCTACACTTAAAGAATCACCTGAAGAGTTATAACTAGTTTTAACTCCATTTGAAGTTGCTTCTTCAAGGTAATAAACTTCTACATTAGAATTATCTGCATATAGAAGTTTGTAATATGTATTTGTTCTATTTAAATTAGTTACAATTACATCAACTTTTGTAGTTCCAGTTGGTACTGTTACCGTATTAGTGCTAGTTCCATCTAACGTAAGATTATACTTTAACTGTCCTACATACATTTCTGCGGCTCTATGATTGTCATCAGAAACTATAAAACTAGAAAGTGAATACATTAATATTATTGATAGCGCTAATACTATTGAAATAACACCTATATAT
>CAKONA010000176.1 GCA_934096785.1 uncultured Bacilli bacterium
CCATTATATTTGCTAAAATATTCACAAACTCTTGCGACATTTGCTTCATCAAGAGCAGCTTCAATTTCATCAAATAAACAAAAAGGAATTTTTTTAATATTTAAAATAGCAAATAATAAACTAATTGCAGTAAGTGTTTTTTCTCCACCTGATAAAAGTGTAATTGTTGAAACCTTTTTACCTGGAGGAGTAACCTTTATATCAATACCAGTTTCAAGAACATTATCAGGGTCAGTTAATTCTAAGTGAGCACTTCCACCTTTAAATAAAGTCTTAAATACCTTACCAAACTCTTCATTAATATTGTTAAATGACTCTTCAAACTTATCTTTCATGACATCATCCATATCATTAATAATCGCAAGTAAGTCATTTTCACTCTTTTCTAAGTCTTCTTTTTGTTTATTTAAGAAATTAACTCTAGTAGAAATCCTATCATATTCTTCAATACTTCCGAGGTTCACATCTCCTAAAGACTTAATCTTACGTCTTAATACAGAAACCTTACTTCTTGCTACATCTTCATCAATCTCAAGAACATACTCTTTACTAGCTCTTTCATACCCAAGACTATAATCTTCACTAAGTCTAGTAAGCAAACTATCCAAAGACATATCAAGTTTAGTTATTTCAACTTCTAAAGCATTTATCTCATTAGATAAACTATTATATTCAGCATTCATCTTCTTAATAGAACTTTCAAGTTCATTAAGAGTATTATTAAGTTCAAGCTTCTCTTTATTATATACTTCTAAATTCTTTTCAAGTATCACTTTCTCTTCTTCATGTTTATAATAGTCTTCAATAACCTTATTAAGTTCCTTATCTAAATTACTTTCACTTAAATTATCAAGTTCATTTAAAACCATATTATATTCATTTTCATAGTTATCAAGTTGACTCTTTTTAGAATTAATCATTTCATTATTACTAACAAGTTCTATATTATATTTATATATATTATCTTTTACTATATTTAATTCATTTTCAGCATCTACCACTTTACGTTCATATTCTTTAAGTTCACTAATAGCATTATCCATACCAAGTTTTAACTTTTCAAGTTCGTATTTATCACTTATAAATGAATTACTTGTTTTTAAGCTACCACCTGTCATAATACCACCAACATGTATTAATTCTCCATCTAATGATATTACTCTATATCTATGATTAATCTTTTTACTAATTTGTATTGCACTTGTTATATTACTAGCAACTATTATATTACCAAGTTGATTCATAACAATGTTATAGTATTTACTATCATATGTAACAAGGTCACTTGCTATTGCAACAAAACCTATTATATTTTGAACTGTTCTAAGTGTTTCTGGATCTACACTCTTTGGTTTAATAACATTAAGTGGAAAGAATGTAGCCCTACCTTTATTATGACTCTTTAAGTATTCTATTGCCTCTTTCGCACATGATTCATCATTAACAACTATATTATTAGAAGATGCCCCTAAAGCAACTTCAAGCATAGAGACATACTCATTCTTAGTTTCAACTAAATTACCTATTATATTATGAATACCTCTTAATGTAGGATTATCTATTATACTTCTAACACTATATGGAATCTTATTCATACTAGCAATATTATTTTCAAGAACATCAATCTTATTACGTATATCCATTAGATTCCTACGTCTTTGATTAAGTTCAAAGTTATTCTTTTCACGAGTAGTATTCATAGTATTAAAGTCACGTGTCATACTATCAAGCTTATCTTTAAGAGAAGTTCTATCATTATTTAAGTTATCAATTTCAACTTTTACAAGTGATATATTATTTTTTAGTTCTCCTTCTCTATCTTTAAGTTTAATAACATTATTTTTAACTGCTTCACTAGTTTTATCATATTTAATACGTTCACTCATCAATGTCTTTTTATTACTTAAATCAAGAAGAGTCTCATTTATCTTAAATATATCAGCACTAGTCTTTTTTATCTTTTCATCTACATTCAAAATATCTAATTTTATCTTTTCAACTTCAGTATTATCATTAGTATTTTCACTATTTAAATTAGATAATTCTTCTTCTAACTTAAGTTTTTTCTTCTTCTTTATATCTGCTTCACTACTATATGTAGTAATATCTTTAGCAATCAAAGCAATCTCAACACTTTCTAGTTCATTAAGTGCTTCTTTATATTCACGTGCTTTTCTTGCAGCTTCTTCAAGAGGAATTAAGTTTTCTGAATTAGTATTTATTATTAGATTAACTTTCTCAATATTTTCATGTGTCTTAGATAAT
>CAKONA010000177.1 GCA_934096785.1 uncultured Bacilli bacterium
CGATTTGACAACATATTTTATATGTGATAGATTACTTACCGAAGTACTTGTTTAGGTGCCACTTCTATATTTAAAAAACTTTATCAGCAGCGAATTAACAACCAAGATAATGCGGAGGTGGTATAATGAGTAAGAAAGATTTACTTATTGTAGTTCTTTTGATAATTATTATTTTATTAATTATATTCAATTAGGAATTATAAACATAATAAAACCTAACTTCATATGAGTTAGGGTACACAATTTAGTGGCACCTGACTCAGGGGGTCAAGTACTTCACTAATAATAATATACCATAGTTTACTCGCAAAGTAAACTTTTTATTTTTAATTTTAGACTTAAAAATTTTTGTAATTATTTTTAACTAATATCCAAGAGCAATATAAAACCTAACTTCATTTGAGTTAGGCTACAAACTATTTGTGGCACCTGACTCAGGGGATCAAGTACTTCACTAATAATAATATACCATAGTTTACTCATGAAGTAAACTTTTTATATAAAATTCAAAAAAAATTAAAATTTTACTTTTTTGCTATAAAATTCAATTTTAGTTTTAACAACTAGATGATAATTAAATTATCACATCAAATACTACTTATAAAATCAAATTATCAATGTTCTAACGCCACTTAAAATTGAATTTTCCCCAATTTTAGGCGATTTGACAACATATTTTATATGTGATAGATTACTTACCGAAGTACTTGTTTAGGTGCCACTTCTATATTTAAAAATCTTTATCAGCAGTGAATTAACAACCAAGATAATGCGGAGGTGGTATAATGAGTAAGAAAGATTTACTTATTGTAATTCTACTAATCATCATTATTTTATTAATAATCTTTGACTAATGTCTTAGACTATCATAAAACCCAACTCATTATGAGTTAGGTTGCTCAATTTTTGTGGCACCTGACTCAGGGGGTCAAGTACTTCACTAACAATAATATACCATAGTTTACTCTCGAAGTAAACTTTTTTCATAGAAAAACTCAACACTTTGGTTAGGTCTCTATATTACTTTTCATCTTCATGTATCTTTTCAATGATTTTTTCTATTTTTTGTCCATACTCAATAGACTCATCAAATATAAATCTTAATTCTGGAGTATGTCTAATTTGTAATCTTTCAGCTAGCAAGCTTCTAAAGAAACCAGCTGCATTATTTAAGTCTTTTTCTACCTTTACTCTATCATCAGTAGTAGTAAAATATATCTTAGCAAAACTTAAATCATTAGTTACTTCACAATCAGTAATAGTTACATGTTTGAAATCTTCATCTTTAGCTTCAAGAAGCAAGATATTACCAAGTTCTCTTTGCATATCTGAAGCTACTCTCTCACCTTTTAAACTCATTATCTTTTCACTTCCCTATTTTCAAATGCTTCAATAATATCTTTTTCTTTAATATCTGGGAATGATTCAATAGTCATACCACAATCATATCCAGATTTAACTTCATGTGCTTGATCTTTTTCTCTTTGAAGTGTAGCAATCTTAGAAGTAGCAATTACTATTCCATCACGAATAACTCTACAAGGAGTTCCTACTTTAACAACACCACTAATTACATGTGAACCAGCTATATTTCCAACTTTAGAAAAATGGAATATTTGTCTTACTTCAGCTTCTCCTATTACAACTTCTTCATATTCAGGATCTAACATACCTTTCATAGCAGCTTCAATTTCTTCTACTAATTTATAAATAATATTATAAAGTCTTATTTCTACTCCATATCCTTTAGCAGTTTCCTTAGTAGCCTTAGAAGGACTAACATTAAATCCTATAATAATTGCATTAGATGCATTAGCTAGTACTACATCACTTTCAGTAATAGTACCTACGCCACTTCTAATAACATTGATTTTAACACCATCAACATGTATCTTTAATAAAGCATTTTTAACAGCTTCTTCACTACCCTTAACATCAGTCTTAAGAACAATATTTATTTCTTTACGGCCTTCTTTAATTTGGTCAAATAATTCATCAAGGCTTAACGCTTTATGAGCAAATTTCTTACTCTTTTCATGTTCTTTTCTCTTTATAGCAACACTTCTTGCTTCCTTTTCACCTTCAAATGCCATAAATTTATCTCCAGCTACTGGTACATCTTCTAGTCCAGTAACTTCTACTGGTTTACTAGGTTCAGCACTTACTATTTCACGTCCTGTATCATCCTTTAATGTACGAACCTTACCATAACTTGTACCTACTACAATAGGATCTCCAAGTCTTAAAGTACCATT
>CAKONA010000178.1 GCA_934096785.1 uncultured Bacilli bacterium
TCTTAGTACATAATCATCTTCAAGTGATGAATAAAATTTAGTTTTACCTGGGTCTCCTTGTCTTCCACTTCTTCCTTTTAACTGATTATCAATTCTTTCATTTCTATTTTTAGTAGTACCAATTACATAAAGACCACCACGTTCACGCACGCCTTCTCCAAGTTTTATATCAGTACCACGTCCAGCCATATTTGTAGCTATTGTAACTCTTCCAAGAAGTCCAGCAGTAGAAATTATATCAGCTTCTTTTTCACTTTGATTAGCATTCAATACTGAGTGTCTTATTCCTTCTTCCTTAAGCATCTTTGAAACAAGAATACTCTCTTCAACACTAGTAACTCCTATTAACACAGGTTGAAGTGTATTTCTGCATCTCTTCACATCTTCTATAATCGCTTTATACTTATCTTCCTTCGTATCATAAACACTGTCTTCAGCGTCCACTCTTATATTTTCTTTTCTACTAGGTACTTCATAAGTAGGAAGACCATATATATCCATAAAATCTTCTTGATTACTAGTACCAGTCATACCACATATTCCATTTTTATAATTACTAAAGAAATCAGGATATGTACATTTAGCAATCGTAAGAGTTGGATTTTTTATATCAACACCATAATCTCTATTTTTAACTTCTGCGATATAGTTTTCCTTAGCTTCAATACTTTCATGTATACCATTCATAAATCTTCTACCATGAAGTATTCTACCAGTACTTTCACCTATTATTTCAACTATATAATTTGGTTTACCACTTTTAGAAATCTTACCATCAGGTTTAATGGTATAATCTATTCCATTTTTATAATGAAACTTCGCAAGCATATAATTCTTTATCGCACCAAGTCTAAAATTATATTCATCTTTTTCTTCCTTAGAAAGGCTATCCCACACCTTATCAGGATACAAACTATCAAGAATACGTCTTTCTAAAGAACTTGAAAGTTCAATAGAAACAGTATCATGAAACACTCTAGCACTCTTATGTTTTTGATTTTTAAGTTTCATTTCCTGCTCTATTTTCTCTTCATTATTTCTAAAGAAACTTTCTTTTTCATATTCTTCACATGTTAAATTATTACTTTCAACGTATTCACAAGCCCAATTATATATATCAGTATAATATGTATCATCTTTTCCTTTAGGTGGCTTTAATGATTCAGCTTTAATTAAAGGAGTAATACCATCATCTAAAAGTATACTATCTACTTCATCTATTATAGCATAACCATAGCCTTTATTATTAACTCTGTCTTCTTTTCTTTTAACTTTATTATCATCTAAATAATCAAATGCAATAGTACTAGCTGTTCCATAGACAATATCACAATCATATTGTTTTTGTCTCTCTTCCTTACTTCTCATTTCACTCTTAGGTCTAATGTTACCGCAAGTAAGTCCTAAAGCATTAAATACCTTTTTATTTTGTTCCATGTCTCTTAGAGCTAAATAATCATTTGATGTAATAACATGTACACTACTACCACTTAAAGCATTTAAGTATGCAGACAATATTTGTACTAAAGTTTTTCCTTCACCAGTTTTCATCTCAGCTACTACATTATCATGCATTGCTACAGCCGCTTCAACTTGAACATCATAATGAAACATACCAAGTTGTCTTTTAGTAACTTCACGACATACTGCTATCGCATCAACCATTACATCATCTAAACTCCCACCACTTGATATTCTATTTTTAAATTCTTGAGTCATATTTTTAAGTTCTTCATCACTCATAGATTCATATTTACTTTGTAAATTATTTATACTATTAACTATTCTTTTAATTCTATTTCTATTTTGAATAGTGTAATTTCCAAATATTTTATCTGACATACTCATATCATTCACCTATCATCTAATACAATCTTATCATTTTTAATTATTTTTTTCAATCAAAAAACAACTACTAATACTTAATTTTATTAATAGTTGTCACATTGTTATTTTTCAGTGCTAAATGTTAATAATTCAAATATAGTTTGTGCTTCATTTTGAGAATTAGGATTTCCTAGTAACAAAGCAGTATTAGAGTTATCTATCTTTATAATATAATTAAACTCAGTATCATTATATGAATAGAATGTATAAGTAACACCATTCATAGAACCACTATCTAAAATAGTGCTATTAGTATCATTATTAACTCTATCAACATAATCATCATATCCATCTAATGTAATAAATGTTCCTTGACTCAACACACTACCA
>CAKONA010000179.1 GCA_934096785.1 uncultured Bacilli bacterium
TCTAGTCCTTCCACTATTTTACTCCTTATTTATATACTTTTCAAACATTTTATATGTTTTATTTAGTGCATCAACTATTACTATTGCACCTTTCTTATGTGCATATTTTATAATTTCTTCTTTATTTCTTGCATTTATAACATATTGTGGCTGAGGTTTAAATTTATTTTATTTTTAATCCTTTAAAACGGGCATTTCTTCTCCATTTATTGTTTCTAATTTCCATTCTTTTAATGTTATTTCATAGTCGTTTTTATGTTCTTTTACATATTCATTTAGCTGGTTTAATGCTTCTTGAACATTCGAACTATCAAATGACATACTTCCTTCATTTACTTCTATATTTTTATTATTTTTTTTCATACTTGCTGGGTAGAAACAATTTTTTAATCCAACTGTCATTCCACCCCATACATAATAAAAGTTAGCTCCATACTTAGGAATTGTCACCAAACTACATGTATTAATAATATTAGTTGTACCAGAATGGTATGCGCCACCGACTATTCCACTAGTATATCCGCCAACTGCCATTATTAACATGATTTAAGTTTTGTGAAGTTCCCATATTATAGCAATTTACTATTGTAGTAGTTCCGTTTACATCATCAAAAGTTATTAAACCTCTATTATTATTTGTTCTACTATAGCAATTAATTAAAGTTATATTTCCCATTACATGTGATACAAAGCCTGCGCCATTGCTTTCATCATTAATATTGACTAAATTATAACAATTATAGATTTTGCAATCTGCAGTTCTAAATACAAATGCTCCAATTTCTTGCCCAGGTGCCTTAATATTTCCTGTTAATTTTAAATTTTTTATAACGTTTCCATTCGACGTTCCAAATAAACCTGCTTGTTTGTCTGTTCTGTTCTCATATAAGTTTTTTATTGTATATCCCTTTCCATCTAGATTTCCTTGAAACATAAGATAGGGACTACCTGTAATTGGTGATATTGGAACAAAACCAACTCCTTCTTTATTTGTTATTAATTCTTTTAATGTTTTTGTACTTGTTTCATCTATTTTATATGCATCATTTTCTGAATCATAGCTCCATTTTATCTCTGGTTTTGAATACGAATATTTAGATTCAAAATTTAATGTTCGTGTTAAAATGAAGTTTTTACCTCTAAAAGGATTATTTACAACAGTTGCATCTTTCAACTCACCTTTTTCATCTATATAATTTCCTTTTCCATTCGTTCTATTTGCTAACATAACTAAATCTTCTATACAACATATTTCATAAGGCTTTTCTTCACTTCCGTCACATCTTCCACCTTTTGTTATGTCTCCTGCATTTTCATCATTTACTACTTCATTTGGCCCTGTTATATTTCCATTTTTATCTACTTCATAATATCTATTAGTATCTGGAAAAAGTACATCTATTACATCTCCTGCATCACTTGCTTCTACATTGTTTCCACCTGCTTCTTCTTGTAATGCTGGTTCAAATATTTCATAACTTATTTCTGTATCTTTTGTTCTTATTACTGTTAGACTCTCAGCTCTTGCAACTATTTCTTTTTCATTTGCTATTTCCATTTGTACTTTTGCGTCGCTTGCTCTACTTATTAATCCTTTATCTCCTACTACTGTATTTATTGTTATTCCTGCTAGTATTAATAATACCACTATTGTTACTACTAAAACAATTAAAGTTATTCCTCTTGATTTTCTCATTTTTCTTTCTCCTAGTTATTATTACATTTGTATAGTATCATAAAGCTTATTTTATTTCAATAAATTATAAAAATAAAAAAGCACTTATCTTTCGATAAGTGTTTTTTAGATTATTCTTTAACTTCTTCAACTTTTTCTTCACTAACTGTATCTGTAACTTCTTCTACAACTGGAGTTTCTGTTTCAACAGCTGGTGCTTCTTCTGGTGCAGATTCAACTGCTGGTTCTTCTACTAATTCTTCTTTTACAATAATTTCTTTGTCTTCGATTCTTGCACCTGTATTTTCTTTTGTCTTAGCAGCTTTACCAACTTTGTCTCTTAGGTAATATAGTTTTGCTCTTCTAGCTTTACCAACTCTAACTACCTCAACTTTTTCTACTAATGGTGAATGCACTAAGAATGTTTTTTCTACACCTACACCATAAGAAATTTTTCTTACTGTGAAAGATGCATTTACTCCTCCGTTTTGTT
>CAKONA010000180.1 GCA_934096785.1 uncultured Bacilli bacterium
ACTATATTGTGATAAATCATTTCTAAATTTTTAAAATGTATTGATTTAGTTACCTAAATTTTGTATAATTTATATTGAAAATAGATAATAGTCTTTGGAGGAAAGAATATGAATAGTGTGTTAATAGGGGTTAAAAGATTTTTTAAAAATAAGAATACTGTAACTATATTTGCAGTAATATTGTGTTTAGTCATAATTTATTGGGCTTATTGGTGGAGAATCAATAAAGCTACTGAGCCAAGAATGGTTCCATATGCGACTAGAACATTAGAACCAAGAACTTTAATAACAGCTGAAATGGTTGGAACTCGTAAAGTACCAGGAAAGACTATAACTGCGAATGTTATTACTGAATCTAGTTTAATAATTGGAAAGTATGTTAGTAATGATGCTGAAATTCCAGCTGATAGTATGTTTTATAATAATACATTAAAGACTTGGGATGAACTTCCATCAAGTTTATATGAAGACATTCCAGATGGTAATACCATAGTCGCACTTCCAGTTACTATTGAATCAACATATGGTAACTCAATATTTACTGGAAACTATATAGATTTATATTTCTCTGGTTATGATGATGATGGAAAATTATTAATAGGTAAATTTATTGAAAGTATTAAAGTACTTGCTGTTACTGATAGTAATTATAATAATATATTTGAAAAGAGTGTTAATGTTGAAAAACCAAAATATTTAATATTTAGTGTACCTGAAGATATGCATTTGTTACTTAGAAAAGCTTTATATACTAATGGAACATTGATTCCTGTACCACGTAATGCTGATTACTCAAATAATCCAAAAGAAACAAGAATTAGTAGTACATACTTAAAAGAATTAATATTATCTAGAACTGTTAATGTTGCTGAAGAAGATTTAAATAACATTAAAGTAGATAATAATGGAGGTGAGTAGAATGAATGCTATAAAAAAGATATTAGGTAATAAAGGTGTTGTAACTATTATAGCATTTGCTGTATGTTTACTTATATTGTTCTTTGCATACAATTACCGTGTTAATAAGGCAATTAATGCTATAGAAGTTCCTTATGCTTTAAGAGACTTGAGTGCTCGTGAAGAGATTAAGGAAGAAGATATAGGTGTGGTAAAGGTAGCTTCATCTTTAGTTACTGAAACTGTTATTAGAAGTAAAACTAATTTAATTGGTAAATATGTTAACTATAATACAAAAATTCCAGCAGGTAGTTTGTTTTATTCACCTGAAGTAGTTACTTGGGAATCAATGCCTGATTCAGCTTGGAATAACATTTATAAAAACTATACTATTGTATCTTTACCTGTTAGTGATAGTACTACATATGGTAACTCTATTTATCCAGGAGATGCAATTGACTTATATTACTTAACTAGTGATAGTGGTAAACTTGTATTTGGTAAATTAATTGAAGGTATTACAGTACTAGCTGTTAAAGATAGTAGTGGTAACCATATATTTAAGAAAGGTGCTAATCAAAAATCAGCTGCTGCATTAATATTCGCAGTACCTGAAAATTTACATTTACTTCTTAGAAAAGCTATGACTATATCTGGAAGTAGTAGTTTAGTACCTGTAGTTAAGAATGCTAACTATAATCCAGGAAGTACTAAAGTTACAAGTGAATACTTAACAAACTTAATACTTGCTCAGACTAAAGAAGTACCACTTGATTTTGTAGATGATACTACTGATGATAATACTAATAATGATAATAGCAATAATAATAATGATATAAATATTACAGAATAAAATTAAAGAAAAAGAAGGAAGGGAATATAATGGAGGATGCTGTATTTTCACAAATAGACTTCGGTTTATTAATGCCTTTATTAGAAGATGATGATATAACAGATATTTCTTATTCTAACAATGGACAATTGTGGATAAAGACATTAACTCAAGGTGTTAAGCCTGCTCATATAGAAGGACTTAACAATGAAGTTATGGAAAAACTTGCGTTTCAATGTTCTAATGTTATGGGTAAAACATTTAATATGGCTCATCCATTATTAGATGCCGAGAGTGCTGAGTTACGTCTTAACTTTGTTCATCAGTCAATTGCGACTAATGGAATTGCTGTTTTGATAAGAAAAACTCCAGCAAAGATAAGACTTAATAAAGAAAAATTAGTTAAAGAAGATTATGTATCTTTAAAACTTCATGATTT
>CAKONA010000181.1 GCA_934096785.1 uncultured Bacilli bacterium
GCAGCTATAGTTTGCACTAAAAACTTATATTTAGCTGGAACAGAATTTATATCATCAAATATACCAACTATTATAAGTAAAAAACTACCAATTAAAATAGAAATCATTTGAGTACTTATTTGTCCATATAAAATATAACCAAATAAGAAAGCAATATAAATTGCAAGTCCCCCTAATCTTGGCATTGGAACCTTGTGTACCTTTCTAGCATTTGGCACATCCATGGCCCCAACATGTTCAGCAATCTTTTTTACTATTGGTACTAAAAGTACACTAACTAAAAATGTTACAAAAACAATTAAAAACACATTATGATTATTTACCACTAAATTCATACTATCTTCCCTTCATAATATTATTATAAACTAAATTTAAGGAAAATAAAAGAAAAAACAGATTAAAGGTCTGTTTTTGACAAAAATAATTATTATAAACAACAAAGTTCAGTTAACTCATTACCTAGATGCGTAAAACTAATTGCCATTATAGAACAATTATTTAAATTATTATTACTTAATTTATTTAATATTTCAAAATATTCTTTAAATTCATCATTTATAACATATTCTATTTTCTCATTATAATTTATAATTGCTAATCTTTTTAAATTTTCTAAAGATATAATATTTATTTGATCGCAATATATATTATTATCACTAGTCTTATACAATAAATAATATTTATTTTCATTAGTCAAATGTAAAATGTACATTTCTACAATTAAATTAAAAATTTTTGAATAATTCAAAATAAATATTGCATCATTTTTACTTAATTGTTTTATTATTTCTATATAAGCAGGCACTATTCTTTCTTGTTTTCTATCGTCCATTTCATTTCCCAATATATTTACAAACATCTTTTTTATATAAATTTCATCCAAATTATATTTTAATCCCTCTAACGATGAACAAACAATGGACATTCTAGGCTCTATTCTATTTTCTTCTGGTATCGACTCGTACTTTTCCTTTAACTCAGAATCTATTTTCTTTAATTTGTATTCACATTCTTGAATAGATTTATACAATATAGGCTTTATTTTACTTGATAAAAAAGAAAGAGGAAACTTAATAGTGTTTACTATAGTTCTTTTATCATTAATTATTTCTTTGGTTACTTGACTAACACTATCTGTTAAATCAGCTTTTATGTCAGCATTTAAATTTGGTATTATCATACGTTTTTTCTCCTTTTACTTCATTACTTCCCTACAAAAACATACTCATATAAAGTGGTAAGCTTAAGATTCCATTACTATCATATCCTATATTTTTAGTAGATAGTTTAATACCTTGTTTAACTCCATAATTATTCATAATTGAATTTAATGACTTTGATTTAGTATTATCTGCAGATTTAACTTCAACCGCAGTTACCTCATTATTATATCTAATAAAGAAATCCACTTCCAAAGTTGAATTTTTTTCAAAATAATATAGCTTTTTACCAGATTTAGTAAAGACATCTGCAATAATATTTTCGTAAATTGCTCCCTTGTATATACCTAAATTTCCATTCATAATTTCAAGTTGTGAACCTTCATCCATCATAGCCATTAAAAGCCCAGTATCTTTCATATATACTTTAAAAGAATCAATAATTTTATTTCCTTCAAGTGGTGCTTCAGGATTTCTTAAATTATAACAGAAATTAATTATACCGGCATCATATAACCACTCTAAAGAATTAAATAATTTGCTTTTATCGGCCTTTTTTTGTACTAAATTATATCGAAACTTCTTATTATCTTTAGCAAGTTGTACTGGTATGCTATCAAAACAAGCTCTTATTTTTACTTTCTCATCTTCTGGAGCATATTTTATAATATCATCCCTATATCCATCCAATATTTCTTTTTGAATGTTTAAAGCTACGTTAAAATTGTTAGATGCTAAAAATTCATTTATAACTTCAGGCATGCCTCCGAGTACGATATACTCTCTAAATAATTCGAGCATTCCATTATGAGCAAACATATTAACTTGTTTTTTATTATCATAAAATTCTTTAATATAATTAATTGTTTCATCAGTTACACCTTTTGCCCATAAGAATTCCTCAAAATCAAGCGAGTTCATATATATTCTATCTATGTATCCCACTGGAAAAGAAGATGTTCTCTTATAAGCCATACCTAGCATAGAACCTGAAGCAATAC
>CAKONA010000182.1 GCA_934096785.1 uncultured Bacilli bacterium
TTTTGTGAACTTCATTTGCCTAATATAATGAGTAATATAGTTGATACTGGTATAGTTAATTCTGATAAAATATTTATTGTCAAAGAGGCTGGTGTGATGCTTTTAACTACTGTGGTGTGTTTAGTTTCACATATTATAGTAGTTTATAGTACTGCAAAGTTTTCTAATAATTATGGTTATAGAATTAGAAAGGAAATGTACTCTAAAATTACATCTTTCAGTAAGAAAGAAATTGGTGAATTTGGTGCATCTACTTTGATAACAAGAAGTACTAATAACGTTAGTAATATTACAAGTACATTTAGTTTTGGTCTTAGGCTAATTATATTTGCTCCAATAATGGGAATAGGTGCTGCTATAATGGGATATAAGACTGCTCCTAGTTTAGCGCCAATAGTAATAGTTGCGGTGTGTATACTTGTTATTGGACTTGCGACTATATTTATGTTAGTGTTTCCTAAATTTGAAGTACTACAAAAGTTACTTGATAAACTTAATGCATCAACTAGAGAGATATTATCTGGACTTAGAGTAATAAAAGCGTTTAATAAACAAAATTATTTTAAGAAAAGATTTGATAAAGTAAATACTGAAAATAAGAACTTGAATATATTTTTAAATAAAGTTTTATATTTAGTTGAACCAATGATGTCACTTATAATAAATATAGCCACAATTGTTATAGTGTACGTATCATGTGATTATTTGAGTCTTGGGACTCTTGAGATAGGTTCTATGATGGCTTTTATTCAATATATGTCTACTGTATTATTAAGTTTTATGATGTTACTTGTTATAATTCTAAATATACCTAGAGTAGTAGTATCTTTTAAAAGAATAAATGAGATATTAAGTGTTAATCCAAGTATTAGTAATACTGGTAAGATTAAACTACATAGTCTTGAAAGCATTGAATTTAAACATGTGTTTTTTAAATATGATAATGCTCAGGATGATATGCTTAAAGATATATCTTTTAGAATTGAAAAGGGTGAAAATGTTGGCATAATAGGTAGTTCTGGTAGTGGTAAGACTACAATAGTTAATTTACTTTTAAGACACATTGATGCTTCTAGTGGAGAAATACTAATAAATGGTATTGATATTAAAGAGTATGATATTGAATCACTTAGAAATATATTTGCTTATACTCCTCAAAAGACTTTGTTATTTAAAGGGTCTATTCGTGAAAACTTAACATTTGATAAGAATTTTGCGAATAATGTACTTGATAATGCATTAGATGAAGCAGCGATTAAAGACTTTATTGATAATAATAGTGAAGGTTATGACTTTAAGATAGAGCAGGCTGCAGTTAACTTGAGTGGTGGTCAAAAACAAAGAATGTCTATTGCTCGTGCTTTACTTAGTGGAGGAGAGTGCTTACTTTTTGATGATTCGTTTAGTGCGGTAGATTATATAACTGATAAAAGAATAAGAAATTCTATAAAGAAAAACTATAGTGATA
This sequence comes from uncultured Bacilli bacterium, assembly GCA_934096785.1. The sequence goes on from CAKONA010000182.1 coordinate 1,469, forward strand.
AAATGGTAATACTAGTTACACAAAGAGTTGGAACTATAAAGGATGCTGATAAAATAATAGTAATAGATGAAGGCAAAGTAGAAGGAATAGGTAACTATGAGACTTTAGAAGAAAATAGTAAAGTATTTAATGAATTTATTCGTTCTCAAAAAAGGGAGGTGGCATAATGAAGAAAAGAAAGGCTCCTACTTTTAGTGAGATGGTTAGTAAAACATTTAAGATAATAAAGGATTATAAGAAACATTATATATTAATAATACTATTTTGTTTGCTTGCTGCGCTATTTAGTGCGCTTGCGCCATATTTCTTAGGATATGCGACTGATAGCTTATATGATTCAATAAAGAGTGGTAGTGCATTTAATTATGCTTATATAGTAAAGGTGTTAATGATAGTGTTATCTTGTTATATAATAGATGCTGTATGTACTTATTTTAAGAGTTATATGTCTTCTAAATTAGGTCAAGAAATTGGATATGATTTAAGACGTAAACTAATTAATAAAATAAATGTTACTAAGTTAAGACGACTTGATAGTATGAAAAAAGGAGATATTATTAGTAAGATAACTAATGATGTAGAAAGACTTACTGATAATATTACTGAGATAATACCAGAACTTGTATATAATATATCTTTAATAATAGGTGTTACGATTATGATGTTTAT
>CAKONA010000183.1 GCA_934096785.1 uncultured Bacilli bacterium
GCAAGTAAAAAATGGCAAAGAATGTATCAAATAGAAAAAATATGAGTTCACAAAACAGACCTTTTTCATTAAAGGCAACTAAAAAAACTCAAAAGGTTAATTTACAAACAGTTGTAGTTGATGGAAAAAAAGTTAGAATGTCAACTAAAGAAATCAAATCTTTAAAAAAAGGTAATTAATTTAAAATAAAAAGTGGCTTTGAAAGTCACTTTTATTTTATTATTTCTTGTTCTAGAACTAAATCTATATTGTAGTTCTTTTTTATTTGTTCTTTTATGAAGTCTATTAGTTTTATAATGTCTTTGCTTGTTGCGTTATTGTAGTTAATTATAAAGTTTGCGTGTTTTTCACTTATTTTAGCTCCACCTATACTGTATCCTTTAAGTCCTAAGTCATCTATTAGTTTTCCAGCTGACATACCTTCTGGATTTCTAAATACGCTTCCGCATGAAGGATAATTAAGTGGTTGAGTTTCTAGTCTTTTATTTGTTCTTTCTTTTATAGTGTTTTTTATTTCATTAATATTTCCTTTTTCAAGGTGTATGTTACATGACAAGACTATCATGTCTTTATTTTCTTTTATAAGAGATGTTCTGTATCCAAAGTTTAATTCTTTATTAGTTAGAGTTAATACTTCACCATTATTAAGAACGGTTACATCCTTTATAATTTCACTCATTGATGACTTGTATGCACCTGCATTTCCTTTTATGCTTCCACCTATTGTACCTGGCACTCCTGTTGCCCACTCCATACCTGTATAACCTAAGTCAGATAAAAGGATTGCTAACTTATTAAGCATATATCCTGTTTCAACATAAATGTTGTTTTCAGTTATTTCTATTTTATTAAAGTTATTTAGCTTTATTATTACTCCATCATAATAGTTTGGCAATATTATATTGGAACCATTACCTATTACAAAGTATTTAGTATTGTTTTCTTTTAATACGTGTAATACTTTTTTTAATTCATCTACTGTTTTTGGAAAAACTATATAAGAACAAGTACAATCTAATTTATAAGTGTTATAGTTTTTTAGGTTTTCGTTTTCACGACATTCACAAATTTTATTTAACTCTTCTTTCATTATTTTAAATATTCTTCTATTTTGTCTTCTCCTGTTAAGTACTTAGTTACCTTTCCATTAGTTATTTTGATTAGTGTTAGTCCATTAATCTTTAAATCGCTATCTTTTTTAGGATTAGTGTTTTCTTTATCACTTAGTGCTTTTTTGTTTTCAGACTTACTCATATCTACTTTGTATGCTCTTAATTTATTATTTTCAAGTAATGTATTAATGTATGGATAATTATTTTTAGAGTAATCATCAAATAGAACTAAGTATTCTTTTTCGCTTCTATTGAATACTGTTCCGATTATGATTTGTTCTGTACTAATTTCAGTAGCATCTTTACTTGGTTTTGTGTATCCTTGTTCAAATACCCCTAGTTTTTCCATTCCAAGTACTCCTAGATAAACGATTCCAATGAATACTAAAACAGATGCTAAAGTAACAAATAATTTCTTGAATCCATCACTTTCGTCCATAGTATAATTAATCTTATTTCTTTCTCTTTTAGGTCTTTTGTACTTAATACCCATGTTATTTTTTGCCATTTTATCACTCTCCGTACTAAAATTATAGCATATTTATGGGAAAAGTACTAATAATTTGTTGATTTTTGTAAAAAAATATTATATAATTTACTAAGTATTTATTTGGCAGTGCCTTAATAAATTATAATGTGTTTCTTCACTAGAAAATATAAGTAACCTCTGCCAAGGCGAAAGTAATTAAGAAACTCCCTATGATTTATGCGGTGGCCTTTAATACAAATATTTGTAGAAGGAGGAACAAATACTATGTCAAGATATATCGGACCTGCATTTAAGAAATCTAGAAGATATGGCTTTTCTACACTTGAAACTGGTAAAGAATTAAGACGTAAACCTACTGCTCCTGGAATTCACGGAACTAGTAGAAGAAAACTTAGTGAATACGGTGTTCAATTACAAGAAAAACAAAAAGTTAGATTTATGTATGGACTATCTGAAAAACAATTCAGAAAAACATTTGATGCTGCTGGTAAGATGCAAGGAATTCATGGTACTAACTTATTAATACT
>CAKONA010000184.1 GCA_934096785.1 uncultured Bacilli bacterium
TCATGAGAGTCTACTACTATTTCTGTATTTTGCTTAATTTCATTATTAATAAGCTTACGTGCGATTAAAGTCTCAAGCTTATTATTAACAAGTCTCTTTAATGGTCTAGCTCCATAATATTCATCATACCCATTATCAATAAAATATTTTTTAGCAGCTTCTGTTAACTTAATTTTAACATTAATATCTTGAAGTCTACCCTCAATCTCATTAATTATTTTATCTAATATTTCACTTAAGTTATCCTTAGATAGTTTATTAAACATAACTATTTCATCAAGTCTATTTAAGAATTCTGGTCTAAAGTATTTATTAAGTTCACCTTTTACTTTATCACTTTCATTATCAATTATATATTCACTTCCAACATTAGAAGTCATTATTATAATAGTGTTTTTAAAGTTTACAGTTCTACCATTTGAATCAGTTAGTCTTCCTTCATCAAGTATTTGAAGTAATAAGTTTAAAACATCTGGATGAGCTTTTTCTATTTCATCAAATAATACTATTGAATATGGATTTCTTCTTACTTTCTCAGTAAGTTGTCCACCTTCTTCATATCCAACATAACCAGGAGCAGCACCTATTAATCTTGATACTGAGTATTTTTCCATATATTCACTCATATCAATTCTTATCATATGATGTTCATCATCAAATAACTCATATGCAAGACTTCTAGCTACCTCTGTTTTACCTACTCCAGTTGGTCCTAAGAACATAAATGAACCAATAGGTCTTTCAGGGTCCTTAATTCCACTTCTTGAACGAATTATCGCATCACTTACAAGTTTAATCGCATCATCTTGTCCTTTAACACGTTTCTTTAAGTTACTTTCTAAATTAAGAATTTTTTCTTTTTCACTACTCATTAGCTTAGATAAAGGAATATTAGTCCATTTACTTATAACATCCCCTATATCTTCACTAGTAACAGTATCAGATAAAATTCCATCCTTACGTTTCTTAGTAAGTTCACTTAATTTTTGTTCTAACTTAGGAAGAGTACCATTCTTAATTCTAGCAGCCTTCTCCAAGTCATAATTATTTTTAGCTTCCTCAAATTCAAAAGTAAATTTTGATATATCAGATTTAACTTTCTTTATTTCTTCGTTAATAGATTTTTCTTCTTTCCATTTAGAACTTAATTCTTGTTCTTTTCCTTTTAATGTATAAAGTTCATCATCAATCTTTTCAAGTCTCTTAATAGAAAGTTCATCTTTTTCTTTCTTTAGTGCTTCTTTTTCTACTTGAAGAGTCAATATTTTTCTAGTTATTTCATCTAGTGAAGTTGGAACACTATCCATTTGTACTCTAATAGTAGCACATGCTTCATCAACTAAATCTATTGCTTTATCAGGTAAGAATCTATCTGTTATATATCTATTTGATAGAGTTGCAGCACTTACAAGAGCTTTATCTTGAATAGTAACTCCATGATATATTTCAAATCTTTCTTTTAAGCCACGAAGTATTGTTATAGTGTCTTCCACAGTTGGTTCACTAATTGTAACCTTTTGAAATCTACGTTCTAATGCTCCATCCTTTTCAATATACATTCTGTATTCATTTAAAGTAGTAGCACCTATTACATGTATTTCACCACGAGCAAGCATTGGTTTTAATATGTTACCTGTGTCCATTGCTCCATCAACTGCTCCAGTACCAACTATTAAATGAATCTCATCAATAAACATTATTAAGTTGCCTTCACTTTTTTTAACTTCATCAAGCACCTTTTTAAGTCTCTCTTCAAATTCACCTCTATATTTAGCACCAGCTATTAAAGAAGACATATTTAATTCCCATATAGTTTTATTCTTTAAACTCTCTGGTACATCTCCTCTAACAATTCTTTGAGCAAGACCTTCAACTATAGCAGTCTTACCAACACCTGGTTCACCAATTAAAACAGGATTATTTTTTGTCTTTCTTGATAATATACGAGTAATACTACGAATCTCATCATCACGTCCAATAATAGGGTCAATCTTATGATTCTTAACATCTTCATTAATATTACGTCCATATTTTTCTAAGACATTTTCATTTTCTTCATTATTTATATTAAACATATTATATACCTCCTTATTCATACGAGCATATTATACATCATTCATTAGCACTTG
>CAKONA010000185.1 GCA_934096785.1 uncultured Bacilli bacterium
TCATCAAAATTATATTTTATATTAAATTCATAGTATGGGCTTTCTATTAAGTCTTTACCATTATATGTTATTCTTATGATTAATTTGTTAGTTTTGCCACCTTCGATTATATCATCTTTGCCTAGTGAAATGTCTATATTTACGTTTCTTGTATCTATGTTTGTCGATATATTTTCTATTAGATAATTAACTACTTTAGCATTAATGTTTCCTATATTTGTTACATCTATACTAAATGAGTTTGTTCTTCTAAAGTTGTTTAGATTTGGGACTTTTACACTAATTATATTCTTGTCGTTATCTAGTTTCACTGTCATATCTGTTTCATAGTCTATAGTGACATTACTGAATTTAATATCATAGTATTTCTTTTTAACTTCTGCTGAGCCTGTAACTGTGTAATTGTTAAAAAGATAGAATAGTGAGCATGTCAAAACTAATATGATAAATACTAATACAAGTGCTGTGTACATAAGTTTTTCTTTCATACTACCCTTCCTATTCTAAAGATATAATAACATAAAAATTAAAAAAATGCATTAGTTTCCTAATACTATTGTTATTTTGTTATAAAATTAATAATATATTAACGTTTCAGTAAATTCGGAATTTTCGAATTTGGTCATAGTTTGTTTTTGAATGCATTCTTCGTTGTTATGATTATTCATAGATTATTCCTTCTTTATATTTTTCAATGCATTTCTTGCTTGGACTATATAGATTAGTAGGTAAATTATTTAAATCGAACCATTTCCATTCTAATATTGTTTCTGGTTCCATTGCCTTTGGTTCTCCAGTATATTTTCTTACTATAAATCCAACTGTAACATAGTGTGCTGTATCTGTCATATCATCTGATATGCATAATAAATCTAGCTTTGCAGCTTTTAAACTTGTTTCTTCTTCTAGTTCTCTTTTTGCTGCATCAACTAATTTTTCCATGAATTCTACTTTTCCGCCAGGCATAGTCCAAGTTCCTTGACCTTGTAATTCACTACTTGCCTTTTCTTTGTTTGGATTTCTTAAACCTAGTAATATTTTGTCATCTTTTAATACCATTACTCCTACGCCTAAACCTGGTTTCATTTGTCTTCACCTCTATTCTAATTATATCATAGTTTAAGAAATGCGTACTAGTATAGTTTAAAATTAATTGTATATATTCTTATATTATTATTTTGTTATAAAATTATATTCTTGATGTGATTCAAATTACATTTAAAAAGTATTAGTTTCCTAATACTATTTGGTTAGAGATACGACTGATGTTGAGGATGCTACTTTTAGAAGTTCTTCGTTTGTAAGGTTGTCACCTATTAAGTAATAGTCTTTTCCGTTCATACTCCAGTTAAGTCTTGTTCCTGAGAGTGTTCCTAAAAGGTTTTCATAGAATACTAGTTCTCCTGAAACACTTGTTACTTCGAAATCTTTTGGAGCTTTGCTTGCTTCTTCTATTAGAATGAATGATTTATCTCCTGTGAATGTTAAGATTACTCTTTCAGAATCATCTGATTTGACTGTTTCTTCACTTTTGAATTTTGTTCCTGTTGGTAAATACATTGGGTATACTATTTCATCTATTTTGCTTACATCTTTACAGCATTCTTCATCTGCATTACTTTCTACTTTGAAATAATCTTCTTTAAAATCTGGTTTAAAATCAATTTTTGATATTTTGAATGTAATGTTTGCTACGCCATCTTTATTAAATACGTTTATTTCTTCTGGATTCATGTCTTTGTTGAAGACTATTTTTTGGCTTATAAGAGTACTGTTATTTGGATAATTTACTGAGGACGATAAGATGTATTTGTCTTCATTTTCTTCTAAAATAACGTTTGAGTCATTTTCTAAATCTTTTAAAAGTGATGATAAGATGTATGCTTGACTACTATTATATGGCCATTCACTTTGAAATTTGAAACTTTTGTTTAGTGATGGTGTTACGACATATACTCCTTCTTTGTTTTTAAGTATTATTTGTTCATGGTTATTGTCTTTGTTAGTTAGTGATGCTTTGTAATAGTCTCCTTCCATGTAATCAACTTTTACATCATAATGATATAGTTCTTCATTACTTACGATATCCATTTGACCTGTTAATGTGTATTTTGAG
>CAKONA010000186.1 GCA_934096785.1 uncultured Bacilli bacterium
TTAAATAACATTCTAAGACTAAATGCAACTTTTATTTTTTTATGAAAATAAATTGCATTTACTTCTTTAAATAACAGTCGATTTTTTGTTCTATTGAAAAAATCTTTAAAATATGGTATAATATGCACATTATTAAGGGGGGTAGGTTATGCTTAGTAATGTTAGATTAACTAAAGAAGCTAGAAAAGGTGTAGTTGATATTAGTGGTAAAAGATTTGATCAAGTAACAAGCTATAGTAAGGATGATATGGCTAGTATGTTACAAATAGATCCACTAACTTTTAAATTTTATTGTGATTGGTATTTAATTGATAATAAATTATATTATTTTAAGAGTGACTATATGTTTAATGAAATATTCTTAAGTGAACTTGCTCATGAACTTGGAATTAAATGTGTTGATTTTAAACTAGCTGATAATGGTAAATTTACTGGTATTATTAGTGAAAGTTTTAGAAGGGATGGTTTTAATTATTATGACTATATGGAACTAGAAAGAGAATTCTTTCTTCATGATTCTAGAAGTATTGTAGATTTTAAATATTTGGCTTCAGATGCTTTTGGTGAAGATGAATCTAAAAAGCTACTTGATGAAATATATAAATTAATAGCATTTGATGTGTTTACTGGACAATTTGATAGAGTACCTTCGAATGTTACTTTTGAACTTGATAGTAAAGGTAATATTGAGCTTGCTCCTTTGTGTGATAACGGGGCTGCATTTAATACTACTAGATTTAATACATATCGTTCTTGTTTTGGTGATTTAGCTTTTCCAGTTGATAAGTATATTGATTCTTGTCAGTTAGAAACTCTTAAATTAGTAAGAGATAACTTAGCATTTTATAATGAATTTGAAAAACTAGTGAATATAAATGTAAAAGATGTGTTAGAAAGGACTTTAGAAAAATACAAACTAAAGATGAGTGAATCTAAGAAATGTGATTTATATGGTTTCTTTGATGAAAAGAAAGATTCTATTGAAAGAACTCTTGCTTATAGTAAAAAAATATAAATTAAAAAAGTAATCTTCGTGATTACTTTTTGTATAGTTCTTTTTTATAATTATCAATTATTTCATTCATTAGTGATATGTAGTCATCATTTGCTTTTCTTTGATCATCTGTTAGAGTAAATAGATTAGGAAGAACTATTTTTGTTATACCATTATCTGCGATAAATTTATTTTGTCTATCATTTAGTTCTTGTCCATCAATATAATAAATATATTTTATTTGTTTATCATCTATCATTTTTTTAGCATCTGCATATGATTTATCAATAGTTTCATTGTTTTCATCTAGAGATATTACATTTATGTTATATTTTGTTAAATAGTTAAATACATCACTAGTAGCAAGTATTGTATTGTAGTTACCATTTTTACCTATATTATAGAATAGAACATCTAATGATGATATTTTTTCATTTAGCTCTTTATAATTATTTTCAATTTCTTCTTTTGTATAAGGATTATCATTATAATCAATTAGACTTGATTTAATATTACTACAAAGCATTAGGTAGTTTGATGGATCTAACCATATACTTTCAAGTGAAGATGATGAATCCATTCCTTTAGTGGCATCTATTAATTTTAAATCTTTATTAATATTAAGCATATCTCTTGCTAAATAAGCTTCGTTTGCGATACCTGCATAAATAAATAATTCACTATTCGCATAAATTTCTTTTTTCTTTTCAGTTACTTCATATTTGTTATTAGCACCGTTTGGATATACACTTTGTATTTTAGCATAATCTTTATAAAGTTCGTTAGTAGCATATTCAATTGGATACATTGTAGTGTAGAGTAGTTTATCACTAAAGTCTTCTTTAAAACTACATCCAGTCATAAATGTTAGACACGCAAAAATTCCTAATAATGTTTTTTTCATAAATCTTCTCCTTTAGTTACTGGGTCATAACCAAACTTACCAAATGGATGACACCTTAATATTCTTTTTATTCCTTTATTAATTCCTTTTAATCCATATAATTCTAAACACTCTTTCATATATTCACTACATGTAGGGGTAAATCTACACATTGAATGACAATGAAGAGG
>CAKONA010000187.1 GCA_934096785.1 uncultured Bacilli bacterium
ACCGACCCTGACCGTGAGGGAGAAGCAATAAGTTGGCATTTAAAAGAAGCACTAGGTATAAAAGATAATGAATATGATAGAGTAGTATTTAATGAAATAACAGCACCAGCTATAAAAGAATCATTTAAGCACCCTAGAAAAATAGATGATAACTTAGTACATAGTCAAGAAGCAAGAGCATGTCTTGATAAGATAGTTGGTTATAGACTTAGTCAAGTTATTAAAGCCAAAACAGACGGAGTAAGTGCAGGTAGAGTACAAAGTGTAGCTCTTAAACTAATTGTTGATAGAGAACGCGAAATAGAAGCATTCATTCCAGAAGAATACTATACAATTGAAGCAGACTTCAAAGACTTTAAAGCAGAACTAACTAAATACAAAGATAAAAAAATAGAAATAAAATCATCTGTTGAAGCAGACAATATAATCTCATCATTATCAAATGCATACAACATAATAAACGTTGAAAAGAAACTTAAACCAAAGAAAAGCAAAGAACCATTCACAACAAGTACACTTACTCAAATGGCATCAAATCGTTTAGGTTTCACCGCATCTAAAACAATGAGTATAGCTCAAAAATTATATGAAGGAATCAACCTTGGAAGTGAGACAGTAGGTTTAATTTCATACATGAGAACAGACTCTATTAGACTTTCTAATATATTCGTAAGTGATACTGAAAAATATATAGAAAACAACTTTGGTAAAGAATACATTGGATATACAAAAACAAAAAAGAAAACTGAAAATGTACAAGATGCTCACGAAGCAATAAGACCAACTAGTATTCTAAGAACACCAGAGTCTATTAAAAAATATCTAAAACCAGATGAATTCAAACTATATAATTTAATATATATAAGAACTCTTAGCTCACTAATGGCTGATGCTAAAGTAGAAGCAACAAGCGTAGATTTAGAAAATAATGACTATATCTTTAAAACAAATGGTCAAGTTCTAGTCTTTGATGGATACTTAAAAGTATATAAGAACTTTGAAGATACGGAAGATACAACACTACCTGATATCGCAAACTATAAATCAAAAGTACTTATTGCTTCTAAAGTAAATAAGATACAACACTTTACAGAACCAAAACCTAGATACACAGAAGCAAAACTAATTGCTGAACTTGAAAAACTAGGCATTGGAAGACCAAGTACGTATGCGACAATAATTAAAATACTTACAAGCCGTGATTACTGTGAATTAAAAGATAAGAAATTCTATCCAACTGAAGTAGGGGTAGTTGTAACAGACAAACTACAAGAATTCTTTTCATCAATCATTAATGTTCACTACACAGCTAATATGGAAACAGAACTAGATGAAATCGCAGATGGTAAAATAGAAGAATATGATGTACTAGATAACCTTTATAAAGAACTAGAACCACTCGTACAAAAAGCATTCAAAGAAATGGAAAAAGAAGCACCTGAAGAAACAGGAGAAACTTGTCCAAACTGTGGAAGCCCTCTAGTAATTAGAAAAGGTAAATTCGGTAAGTTCACAGCATGTTCAAATTATCCAGAATGTAAATACATAAAAAAAGAAGAAAAAACAGAACCAGTTGAAACTGGTGAAGAATGTCCAGAATGTGGAAGCAAAATGGTTCTAAGAAAAGGTAAATATGGAGAGTTTACTGCATGCTCTAACTATCCAAAATGTAAATACATTAAACCAGAAGAACCAAAAGAATTAGATGAAACATGTCCTGATTGTGGAAGCAAACTAGTTGAAAGAAGAGGAAGATACGGCAAATTCATCGCATGTTCTAACTATCCAAAATGTAAATACGTAAGAAAAAATAAGTAACAAAACTACTAAAAAAGACTAAAAAATAAGAAATTTAGTCTTTTTATATGATAAATGTGTAAAAAATTAATCAATTTACTTGCTTTTTACCTCAGTTATGCTACAATTAATATGTAAGCATCGTACAAAACAATATGCGATGCCTAATATAAAATGGGAGGTAATTTACAATGAGTAAAACTGAATTAGTAGAATTCGTTGCTGCTAAAGCCGGATTAACTAAAGCTGATGCACAAAGAGCATTAGA
>CAKONA010000188.1 GCA_934096785.1 uncultured Bacilli bacterium
GAAAAAATGCTCCTCCTAATAAATAGAACGCATCATCAGCATCATATTTCTTTCTATCAGGATACAATAACATAGGTAGTAATATTAATAATATAGATAAAGTCACATATCTATAATCCACACTAAATGTAAAATCATTGTTAATTGCACTCATCATAATAGTAACAAATGCAGCCATTGACAAACATTTTACAAATAATGGTATTTTTTTATCTTGTTCACGAATCTGTAAAAACTCGTTAAAGCCAATTACTCCTATAATACATGCTCCTACATAAAACCAATACCCTCCTAGAACCAATAGTGGTATAACGATAATTAATGCCACTACAGCGCTTATAATTCTCTTTTTCATTTTACTTCACCATAACAATTATAGCATGAACGAAATGTAAAAGCAATTAATTATCGTGTTAGTACACATATCTTTCTGATTTATTGAAACTATTAAAGTTTCTCACGCAGACATAAACTCCGATAGTCGCTACCGTACATATTTTTAAAACATTACATTATTTTTATCAAACACATTTACATTTTCTTCCCTCCTAATATTATAATAAGCCAAAAGTTTTAAAAACACTTCTTTTTTTACAAAATTTTTCAAAAAAAATAAAGGAATTACTATTCACATAATCCCTTTATTGAGTCTTCTTTATATACAAGCGTCGAATTTTTATATATACCACACCATTTACTATCTAATTTTAATTTAAAATAATTTTTACCACAACTGCCATTATTATATCTAACAAAATACTCTCCATCATCTTCTGTTTTCATACAGTAATACCTACTAGTATATTTGCTTTCATAATGCCAATCGTATTTACCATCTACTTCAACATACTCAGGAAATATAACAACATTAGCATCTCCTGCCATAACTTCATTGTCTTTTTCATCAAGCATTTTCTTATACATTAAGTTTCCATAATTATAAGCAACATAAACAGCATCCTCTACTTCGCTATTATCCTTCATTTGTTCTATCATTTCACTTGTATATATACCATTTTTAGTAATTAACTCAAGATCTTTTTGAGATATCTTTATGCCCTCTGAATTAGTATAATATCCATCTACATATTCATATTTCTTAGGACATACAGCATCTGGATCATTATAGCCACCCATTATAACTGTCTTACTATCTTTGCAATACCAAACTTTATAAAAAGGTGCACTATACACTATAAAGTCCGTCTTATCCTTTTTCAAAGATATTTTTGGAACCTTATTATAAGTCTTGACAAGAAAATAATCTATATAAGATATAGCAGATAATACTATAAGTAATGTAAAAATTATAATAAATATTTTCTTAATCAACTTCATTTTAAAACTCCCTTACTGTTTAATCTTTAAGTGTTGCATACATTACTGCTTTAATAGTATGCATTCTATTTTCAGCTTCATCAAATACTACTGATTGTTCACTTTCAAACACTTCATTAGTAACTTCCATTTCAGGAATACCAAATTTATTATTAATGTCTACTCCAATTGAAGTATTTTGATCATGGAATGATGGAAGTGCATGCATAAATATTGCATCTTCTTTAGCCATAGACATTTTTTCTTTATCTACTTGATATGGTTTTAGAAGTTTAATTCTCTTTTCCCATATTTCATCAGGTTCTCCCATTGATACCCAAACATCAGTATATATTACATCAGCATCTTTAAATGCTTCTTTTACATCTTCTGTTTGAGTTATTGTGCATCCATTCTTTTCTGCAACCATTCTTGCTTTCTTAATAATAGATTCATCTCCCCATAACTCTTTAGGTCCACAAGCAACAAAATTAACTCCCATCTTAGCACTCATTACTGAAAGTGAATTTGCTATATTATTTCTTGTGTCACCAATAAATACTAATTTTAATCCCTTTAAGTGTCCAAAATGTTCTTCCATAGTCATAAAATCTGCTAAAACTTGTGTTGGATGGAAAGTATCAGTAAGTCCATTCCATACAGGTACACCTGAATACTTAGCTAAATCATTAACAGATGCTTGTTTGAATCCTCTAAATTCAATACCAT
>CAKONA010000189.1 GCA_934096785.1 uncultured Bacilli bacterium
ATACCATATTCTGTTACCATACTTCTTGCTATTTTAGTAGCTCTCTTGAAGTCATCACTTGCTCCTGTTGATTGTTCGTTACAATACATTTCTTCGCTTACACGGCCTGATAATAATGTTATAATTTGTTCTTCTAATTCGTCTTTTGTATACACAAGTGTTCTTTCTTCTTTTGGAAGCATTTGTGTATAACCTCCAGCCATACCACGAGGTATGATTGTTATCTTATGTACTTCTTCTCCATTTGGAAGTACGATTCCACTTACTGCGTGTCCAGCTTCATGATATGAAACTATTTTCTTTTCATTGTCAGTTACTTTTCTACTTGTCTTAGCTGGTCCCATTAATACTCTATCACTAGCTTCATCTATTTCATCCTTAGTGATTGCATCTTTATTTCTTCTTACTGCTAGCAGTGCTGCTTCATTAAGTAAGTTTTCTAAGTCTGCTCCTGAGTATCCTGGTGTTCTTTCTGCTATATGTTTTAGTTTAACTTCTTTAGCAAGTATTTTGTTTTTAGCATGTACTTTTAATATTTCTTCTCTTTCTTTTACATCTGGTCTTCCAACTGTTACTTGTCTATCGAATCTTCCTGGACGAAGTAATGCTGGGTCTAATACATCTGGTCTATTTGTAGCAGCTATGATTATGATTCCTTCGTTTTCACTGAAACCATCCATTTCTGAAAGTAATTGGTTAAGTGTTTGTTCTCTTTCATCATGTCCTCCACCTAATCCAGTTCCTCTTTCACGTCCTACTGCATCTATTTCATCTATAAATATCAAACATGGTGCTGTTTGTTTAGCTTGTTTGAACATATCTCTTACACGAGATGCTCCAACTCCTACGAATAATTCTACAAAGTCTGAACCACTTATATAGAAGAATGGAACTTTTGCTTCTCCAGCTACTGCTTTAGCTAGTAATGTTTTACCTGTTCCTGGAGGACCTACTAATAATACACCTTTAGGAATTCTAGCTCCCATTTTAGTGAATTTTTTAGGATTCTTAAGAAAATCTATTAACTCTTGAACTTCTTCTTTTTCTTCTTTAAGTCCTGCTACATCTTTAAATGTTTTTGTTCCTCCATCTTCAGATAGTTTAGCTCTACTCTTAGAAAAATCAAATGTTCCTTTACCATTATTGCCCATTTTGATAAGCATCATATAGATTAATACTCCAAATATAATGATTGGTACTACATTAAATAGTATTGATAACCATACGCTATTTTCTGGATTTGTATTTGTTTCAACTTTTAAATTGAATTTTTCAGCATTTTCATATATTGTTGAAATCACTGTATCTGTATATGGTACTTGTACTGTGAATTTTTCTCCTTTTTTGTATCCTTCTAATTTACCTGTTAATATATATACTCCTGAACTACTTTTTGGTGTTACATTAAGTTCTGTAACTTTTCCACTACTAAGTTCAGTTGTAAATTCATTATAATCTAGTTTATTTATTTTTGTTCCTGCTGTGTTAATGAATATATATGTTCCAAATACTACTATTAGTAATATTAAATATGGCATAATATTCATACTTCTTTTGTTTCTTTTGATATTCATTGTTTTCTTCCTTTCTTTTTTAATAATATCTTAGTATTATATCATACTCTTCTGTATTTTTTTTGTCAAATTTTGATTTTTTTATTCCTGGTAGCCAAACTATGTTGTTTTCTGAGTCTAGAACTACTGGCCACATGTCTCTATCACTTTTTTTAATTTTTTCGTTTATGAAGATGTCACTTATTTTTTTTCTACCATTCATTCCTTTTACTTCCATTTTGTCTCCATCTCTTCTGTTTCTTACGTATAAAGGAAGTTTTATTTCTTTGCTGTTTAGTTTTATTGTGTAGTTTGATGTATCACTACTATCTTCTACTTTTTCTATTATTTTACCATTTGGTAGATTTACTATTCTTTCTATTTCTATTTCATATGAATCATATTCATCTTCATCATAACTAAATGTTAGTTCATTATATGATTT
>CAKONA010000190.1 GCA_934096785.1 uncultured Bacilli bacterium
TTACTTAATTTTACACATAAAATTAAGTATCGGGGGAATATATGGATAAAAAAGATATAAATGAATCATTTAATCATATGATTACACTAAATGAAAGAAAAAACATAGTTCTTTCAGGAATAAAAAAACTAAATAGTTTTGATGACTCAGAATTTTTCGTAGACAGTATTATGGGAGCTATTCTTATAAAAGGAGATAACCTAGAACTATTAAAATTAGATACATTTCAAGGAACACTTTCAATAAAAGGTAAAATCAATTCAGTAAACTACTTAGATGACAGTAAAAAACTAAGAACAGAAAATATAATGGCAAGGTTATTCAAATAATGACACTAAATGAACAAATAATCTCATTTATATTTTCTTTTTTATATGGAATAGTAGTACAAAAACTATACTCACTCATCTATAACAACCTTCATACTAGAAAACAAATATATAACTTCTTCAATAGTACACTTTTCATGATAGATATAACACTAATATACTTTAAAATATTCTTAATCATAAATGAAGGCATAATAAACATAATATTCATAATAATAACAATAACCACATTTCTATATTTTAATAAGAAAAATTTACAAAAAAAATGTAAAAATATGTGTAATTAATTGTAATTGTATTGATGAAATACTATAATTATATATGAAAATGGGGTTGATATGAAAAAGATGAGTCAAAAAACAAAATTTAGAGTGACTTTTTACGCAATAGGTCTTATAATATCTATTGTACTTTGTACTACTTCATTATTAACAAACGGCAAACAAATTATAAATAACAAACAAGAAATGAAGAAACTACAAACAGAGTACAAAGAAAAACTAGCCGAAGAAGAAGAATTAAAAGATGAAATAAACAAACTACAAGATCCTGAATACATGGCTAGATATGCAAGAGAAAAATATTTGTATTCTAAGAAGAATGAGATAATAATCAAAATCGAAGAATAAGGAAAGGCCTATATGGAAGAAGTTTATAATTTTATAAAAAGAAAAATAGAACTAAAACCAGATGATATAATTGTCATTGGAGTTTCTGGTGGTCCAGACTCTATGGCACTTTTATATATTATGAATGAATTCAAAAACAAAATTGGTTTTAAAATAGTATGTGCTCATGTAAATCATAATAAAAGAATAGAAAGTGAGCAAGAAAAAATAGATTTAGAAAACTACTGCAAAGAGAATGACATAATATTTGAATACATCAAAATAACTAAGTGGGGAGATGATAACTTCCATAACGAAGCTAGAAGTGTAAGATATAATTTCTTTGAAGAACTAGTTGAAAACTACGGAGCAAAGTATTTAATGACAGCACACCAAGGAGATGACTTAATGGAAACAATACTTATGCGTATAGTAAGAGGATCAACATTAAAAGGATATAGTGGTTTTAGTAGAATAGTAGATAAGGGAACCTATAAAATAGTAAGACCATTAATAACAGTAACAAAAGATGAAATAAATAGATTCAATGAACAAAACAATATTAAATATGCAATAGATGAATCAAATAATGAAGATCATTATACCAGAAATAGATATAGACATACAGTACTTCCATTCTTAAAGAAAGAGGAAGCAAATGTACATAAAAAATTCTTAAAATTTAGTGAAACATTACTTGAAAATAGTGACTATATTGATAGAGAAGCTAAAAAGGTATTTAATAAAGTCTTTCAAAATGGAGCATTAGAAGTAGATAAATTCATACAACTAGACCATGTAATACAAACAAAAATAATATATAACATACTAGAAAGAATATACACAGATGACCTACTTATTATTGGAGATGCTCATGTTGAATTAATATTTGACCTAATAAAATCAAATAAATCAAATAGTGTAGTACATTTACCAAACAATGTTATAGTAATTAAATC
>CAKONA010000191.1 GCA_934096785.1 uncultured Bacilli bacterium
CAGATATAGTTGAGTCCTTTCCTATATTAATAGCTTCATACAAAACAGAACCATCTATATTTAAACTACCAGCAACCACTTTATCATTTATATTCTTTTTACTTGGAATACTTTCACCTGTTATAAATGATTCATCCACGTGACTACTTCCATCAACTATAACACCATCAACCGCAAACTTCATACCAGGCTTACAAATTAATATGTCACCTTTCTTTACTTCATCAATAGTTACTTCCTTTTCACCATTTTTAGTTTTAATTAACGCTTTCATCGGAGTAATTTGTACTAAAGACTTAATGGCTTCCTTAGTCTTCTCCTTGCTTTTAGAATCAATATACCTTCCAAGTTTAATGAAATATGTAACTATACAAGCACTCTCATAATACAAATTATGAACAAACATATCATATCCTAAAAGAACCATAATACTACTTACAAAACTATATATAAAACTAGATAAAACTCCAATAGACACAAGAGTATCCATATTAGGAGTCCTATGTATCAAATTCTTATAACCACTTTTAAATATATCAGCTCCATATATCATAAATGGAATACAAAGTATAAGTAAAGCCATCGAATGAATCAAAGGATACTTAACCATATCAATACTAGGAAGTCCTACCATATGAGCCATAGATACATACATCACTATTACAGAAAGTACACTAAATACTATTAAATTTCTCTTAGTATTCTTACTCTTTCTTTCATTAAAGATACTATATACTCCAAGGCTTTCAAACCCAGCTTCACGAATATACCTTTCTATCTCTTCAATAGTTATTCCTTCATACTTAATACTAGCCATCGCAAGTACAAGATTAACTGAAGCATCAACTATACCTTTTTGTTTATTCAAATACTTTTCAAGTCCAGAGGAACAAGCACTACAACTCATTCCACCAATACTAAGTTCAATCTTTTCCATTATAATCTCCTTCAAAATAACTAATATCATTTATTACTTTTATATCATTTTTAATCATATTCATCCAACAAGAATACACAATATCTCCTTCATCATCAGGTGTAAATTCAATAACATTAACACCTACTTCAAGCTTCTTCTTTATACCATATTTATTTATTACTATTTCATTATTACATCCAGTTAATTTATCACTACTAACATTTATAATCATACGAACCCTTATGCCTTTCATAACAATTATATCTTCATAGTTATCATAGTCTAAATCAAACTCTACTTCTTGATATCCATCTTTAATTACAGCCTTACTATAATCACTATAATTATCACTCTTAAATATATTTATATCTAAAGATACAAGCCCTCTATTTAACATAACAATAGATAACACCATTATAAGTACACTTGCTATCTTATTAATCATTATTTTAGTTTTACCTTTCATAGATGTAAATATAACACCAGTAAATAGCATTAATGGAACAGTACCCATACCAAACAAAAACATAGATAACATTCCCTTTAAGATACTACCACTTGACAAAGCATATACTTCCATAGCTTGTAATGGTCCACAAGGCATTAATCCATTTAATAAACCTATTATAAATGGATTTCTATTTTTAACCTTATATTTAAAGAATTTAAGTCTTACCTTAAGAATACCAAGCATGCTAAGAGACATAACAAACATTATCAAAGATGCAATTATAATAATAATACCATTCAATACGTTATTAATACTTATCACTTTACCAAGTAATCCAACTACTCCACCCATAACTGTATATGAAATAATTCTACCTATGTTATACATTATAGGTTTTTTATAATTTTTATTGTTTTCACTATCAATAGATGCTACTAAATTAATCGAACCACACATACTAATACAATGTATACTAG
>CAKONA010000192.1 GCA_934096785.1 uncultured Bacilli bacterium
GTATTATAGCATACTTATTTTCAACTTACAACATAAATTTATCAGTTTTACTAAGTTTTTATACCATTCAAAAAGCACTTAACGTGCCCTTTAACTTTAAATAGATTACATTTTATCAGGAATTTCAATTGCAAGTATATCTAATAAGACTTTACCAGTATTATAAAGAACATTTAATAAAGCAACATAAGACTCCTTCTTATCCATATCTTTTTCATTAATGATATTACATTCTCCATAAAACTTATTAAATAGACTGCATAAATCAAATAGATATTCACAAATATAACTTAAAGTCTTTTCATTATAAGCTTTTGTCAAAACCTTAGAAAGTTCTAATAATTTAATATACACATTTCTTTCAGTATCACTATATATTTTATTTATTTTAGCATTTTTAATATCCACTTTTTCTAATATTGATTTAATTCTAACCATTGTATACAAAACATATGGTCCAGTTTTTCCTTCAAATGAAGTAATTTTATCAATATCAAATATAAAATCAGTTGTACGATATGGAGATAAGTCAGCATATTTTATTGTAGCAACTGTTAATATATCAGCAATATTTTCTTTTTCCTCTTCACTATATCTATCTAATTTTGTTAATAATTTTTCTTTAACTTGATTAATAAGCATATCAAGAGACATTACTCCACCATCACGAGTTTTAAATGGTTTTCCATCAGCGCCATTCATTGTACCAAACCAATAATGAGCAAGTTTAACATCATCACGTACCAAATGGGATTTATAAGATGCCCTAAATACTTGTTCAAAATACATAGATTGTCTAGCATCTACAACATACCATATTTCATCTGGATCATAATTCTTTACTCTAGAATATATAGTTGCTAAATCACGAGTCGCATAAATCGTAGCTCCATCATTTTTAACAACAATTAGTGGTGGAATTTCAATCTTATCATCATCTTTTTTAACATCTATTACTTTAGCACCCTCAGATACATACATATATGGTTCAAGTACCTTTAATGTTTTAGGAACATATTCTAATGCACTAAGTTCTCCTTCCCATAAATCAAAATTACAATTTAAATAATCATAACTCTTCTTTATAGCATCTTTGGATACCTCAACTATATCTTTCCACATTCCAAAATAAGGTTCAACTTTCTCATCAACAAGAGCAGTTACTTTTCTTACTTCTTCCATTCTCAAAGGATTCTCTTTAGCATCTATACTAGCAGCTGGATAATATTCTCCTAATTCTTCAGTTGTTATCTCTAACTTTGGATATTCACCTTTATAACTAGGATCAAAGTAACATAATTCTGGCTTTCTTTTCTTAATCTCAGTTATCAACATTCCAGATTGTCTTCCTATATCACCTAAATGAACATCACCAATAGTCTTATTTCCTAACAAAATAGAAAGTCTTTTTAATGATTCACCTATGTTAGCGGGTCTCATATGTCCAACATGAAGCACCTTCGCAGCATTAGCACCACCATAATCTATAATTATTTTTTTCTCTTCACCTTTATCAATAAAACCATTTACATTATTAATATTATCATTAATATATTCAAGTAAAAACTTTTCACTTATACTGACATTTATAAAACCTGGTCCTGCAATATTTACATTATAAAATCTATCATCAAAATTACTTACTATATTTTCAGCAATTTCTCTAGGATTTTTACCATACTTTTTAGCAAGGCCCATACAAACATTTATTTGGAATTCTCCTAAGTCACGTCTCGAAGAGGACTCCAAAGTAACATTGTCAATTTCATATCCGCATTCATTTATAACG
>CAKONA010000193.1 GCA_934096785.1 uncultured Bacilli bacterium
CTCTCAAGCCACCAATCAGTTAAAACAATATTTTGTTTTCCTTTTATTCTAAAATCTGCTAAAACTCTTTTTGCATTTTCATCCAAATAATTACATTGTGTATTGCACCAACAATTCAAAAATTTTTCTCCTGAAATTTTTGGTTCTAACAAACTTGGCATTGTACGTTCAATTATTTTATATGCCTCATTTTTTGTAAATTTTTTCGTTTCAAAGTATCTATTAAAACTTTGTGTCATATATAAAAATTCTTGTTTTATTTCATCATCACATTCAATTTTTAAGCTATCACAAATAAGTTGAATACTGTTTTCGCTATGTTTCCATAAAGTTCCATCTAAATCCCAATAAATATACTTATACTGCTTTTCTAATTTCTCCATTTTTCCCCCCATAATTAAATCGTATAGTTTCAATAGATTAAATTATACCATTTCTCACATGTTATGTCAATTACTGTTTATTTAATAACTTCTCTTGTATATTTTACTTTATTTGTATATAATACAAATAAAAAGGAGGAATGAATATGGGAACACCACATAATAATGCTAACTTTGGAGAAATCGCAAAAAATGTAATTATGCCAGGAGATCCAAACAGAGCTAAATTAATTGCTGAAAAGTATTTAGAAAATTATAAACTAGTAAGTAGCGTTAGAGGTATTTATGCTTTTACTGGAACATATAATGGAAAAAACGTAACAATTATGGCATCTGGTATGGGAATGCCAAGTATGGGAATTTACTCCTATGAACTTTTTAAATTTTATGATGTAGATAATATTATACGAATTGGTTCTTGTGGCGCTATGAGTCCTGAACTTGATATGTTTGATATTATTCTAAGTAATGAAGTTTATACTGAGGGAAATTATGCTTTAACATTTGCTAGTGAAAACACACATATTATTAATTCTAGCGAAACTTTAAATAAAAAAATTATAGATACTGCAAATGAAAAAAAATTAAACTTAATAGTTGGAAATACAGTTTGTACTGAAGTTTTTGACGAATATATAATAAAACTTGATGAATATAAAAATAGAATTCCCAAAGATTTTAACCCTATTTCTGCAGAAATGGAGGCATTTGCACTTTTATATAATGCTTATAAATTAGGTAAAAATGCAAGTTGTCTTATGACTGTTGTTGATTCTATTTATAAAAATACTCATGCAACTTCCGAAGAAAGAGAACAAGGTTTAACAAAAATGATTGAACTTGCATTAGATAGTATATAAACCAAAATTGACTGCTTTTTGCGGTCAATTTTAGTTTTCTATATTAAAATAATTTTGTGGAATTTCTCCGATAATTACATTTTCCATTAATAATACTTGGTTTGAAACATTTGCTTCAAAATTTTCATACGGAGTTAATATATTTACAATACAATTTACTTGTAAATATACTCTATGTATTGTCTGATTTATCCCTTTAGATTCAAATTCACTTTTTATTTCTGTGTTTACTTTTCCTATTGAAGATAAATTTATTTTTATATTTGGTCCTATACTCGACAGTAACCTACTTCCCAAAAAGCTTCCTATTGCAAGCTTTATTTCAGTATCTTCGTAATTATCCAAACTATTTTGTATATTTATTGCAATATCAGATGTTATCTCATTTATTGTTAATATATTTGCATTTATCATTTTCATGTTTCCATTTTCATCTTTTTCAATTGTAAACATATCTTCATACTTATAGTTTGCCATTACTTTTGTTGTTTCTTCATTTGTTACAATTGTTGCAATTTCATGTGCTTTATTTTCACATAGTGTTC
>CAKONA010000194.1 GCA_934096785.1 uncultured Bacilli bacterium
CCTTTATTAAAAAGTGATATTCTTACTATAGATAATTTAAAACTAGGAATGAAACTAGAAGGAACAGTAAGAAACGTAGTTGACTTCGGAGCATTCATAGATATAGGTCTTCATAGTGATGGACTTGTTCACATATCAAAAATAACTAACAAGTATATTAAACATCCAAGCGAAGTACTAAGTGTTGGTGATATAGTGACATGCTACGTAATTAATATAAACAAAGATAAAGAAAAAGTTTCTCTATCACTAATAGATCCAACCAATTAAAAAGGTTCTCAAAACTGAGAACTTTTATTTTGTATTCTGATTATTACTACTAGCTACCCTGTCTCCATAAGAGTTATCAATATGACTAATGTCTTTGTATCCAATAGGTTTACTCTTATCAAAGTCAGGTATATTTATATTAGATTGCTTCTTTTTACCAGTTATAACCTTATCATTAACACCATTTAGTCTATCAATATCACTTTGATTAAAAAGACATTTCTCTTCTTCATAATAAACTATTTCTTTCTTTTTACTTTTCTTCATCAAAAGAAATACGAATACAACTATTACTAGTACCAACAATATAAATAAAACAACCATTACCTTATTCATGTTTAACTCCTCTTACTATTACAAAAATTATTATTAATGTTATTCCACTTATCAAAGAAAACACATACCACTTACTAAAAGGATACATCTTTTTAATCATTTCATCTTTACTAAGTCTTTCATTATATATCCTTGTGTTTTCCAAGGTGTTGCCCTTCTTACTTCCTATTATACTAACAAAAGAACCACTATTATACCTAAAACTAATTCTAATATCTCCAACCTTTGGAGTATCCACATCATCACTAGAAGTATAATATTCACCATCTATTTTAAGTCCATACTTAGAAGCAATCTTCTCATCTAAATCCAAGTATCTACTTTTAGTATCCAAAGAATCAATGTCACCATTACTTAGTTTATAAACCCCCAAATAAGTATCATTATAGTATTTCATACCATCAAACTTCATACTTTTAGGATTATCAAACCCATCACTAGCAAACTTACTTGAATCTATCAAATAAGGATACCAATCAGTCTCATAAATATATGATTCTGCATTCTCATCATCAACTCTCTCACTATATTGATACATCTCAACTACTCTTTCTAGCTTAGAATCAGTAACACTTACATCAAACATATCATCCTTTAAAGTATTTTTAAGTATCAAACTGCCACTAATAAAAATCATTTTATCATCATATTCACTATTTAAATTAGTACTTTTAACTTCATATAAACTACTATCTAATTTATTTCTTTTGTTTATTACTCCAACAATTTTTATAATTCCATAGCTACTTAAAACAACTCCACTAATTAAAACAATAACTAACACTACATACTTAATAATCTTCTTCATACACCAATTATATCACATAAAAACGCCCTTTATAAGAGCGCTTTACACATTTTATTATTCAGTAACTACTTTCATAGCCTTTTTCATTAATAAATCATACTTAAATAATTCTTTAGTTCCGATTTGTTTAATGAATTCATCTTTTTCCATACCATATTGTTTACTAGTTTCTTCTAGTCCAGCTTCAACTTCTTCATCAGTTACTTCTAATTTCTCAGCTTCAACTACAGCATCCATAATTAATCTATAACCTATTCTCTTATTAGCTTCATCTTTTAATGTTGCTTTAAAGTCATCAATATTAGTATTACAATATTTTAAGTAATCATCTAATTTTAGTCCTTGATATTGTAATTTTTCAGAAAACTCTC
>CAKONA010000195.1 GCA_934096785.1 uncultured Bacilli bacterium
TTTAAATATTGTAAACGTGGTAAACATATTATAACTAGTAAACTTGAACATAAGAGTGTTCTTGAAGTTATGGGTTACTTAAGTAATATTGGTTATGAAGTAGATTTTGTTAATATAAATGATAATGGTCAAATTGATTTAAAACATTTAGAGGAGTTAATAAGAGATGATACTATACTTGTAAGTATATGTGCAGTTAACTCTGAGACTGGGTTTAAACAACCTCTTAAGACTATTAGACAAGTAATAAATAAGAAGAACCCTAATGTAATATTTCATAGTGATTTAACTCAGGCTTTAGGTAAAACTAGATTTTATTTAAGTGACTTAGATTTAGCTAGTTTTTCTAGTCATAAGATATATGCACCTAAGGGAGTTGGAATTCTATATAAGAGACGTGATTTACAGATAGATACTTTAATATATGGAACAACTGAGAATTGTCCATTTAGAGGTGGAACTCCTGCATTACCACTTATAGTTTCTTTTGCTAAGGCTATGAGACTTATTAATGATAAGTTAGAATCTAATATAAAGAAATGTGATAAATTAAAAAATGAATTATTGAAAGGACTTTCCAAGTATCCAATACAAATTAATTCTAATGAATTGTGTGTACCTCAAATAGTTAACTTTAGTTTACTTAAGATTAAGTCTGAGACATTTGTACATGCACTTGAGAGATATGAAATATATGTATCTACTACTACTGCATGTTCTAGTTTAGAAGAAAGTACTGTGTTAAAGGCTTTAAGCCATGGTAATAAGGATGTAAGTACTACATCTATTAGAGTTAGTTTAAGTCATATGACTACTATTGAAGAAGTACGTAAATTCTTAGAAGTATTTGATAAAGTATGGAATGAATTATTGTTAAAATGAGAAAAGTAATATTAATAAAATATGGTGAATTAACTACTAAAAAGGATAATAGAAATTTCTTTATAAAGAAGCTTAAGAATAATATATTTGATAAGATAAGTGGTTATAACTTTGAGATAGTTGATGATTATTATAGAATGTTTATAATACCTAATGAAGATGATATTGATGGAATAGTTGGAGTTCTTAAAAATATATTTGGTATTCATGAGATAGTAGTTGCTTATATGACTGAAAAGGTGAGTATTGATGATATTCTTGACTGTTCACTTGAAGTAATGAAAGGAGAGGACTTTAAAACTTTTAAGGTAGTAACTAATAGAAGTGATAAGAGTTTTCCAGTTAAGTCCATGGAATTGAGTAGTATGGTAGGAGCACATATTCTTAAAAATATAGAATGTAGTGTAGACGTACATAATCCTGATGTTTACTTGAATATTGAGATTAGAAGTAATGCTGTATATTATTATACAAAAGGTGTTTCTGGTCTTGGTGGGTATCCTGTTAGTACTCTTGGACGTGGGCTATTGATGTTAAGCGGTGGAATTGATTCTCCAGTTGCTGGATATATGACTATTAAAAGAGGTGTAGAACTTTATTACTTATACTTTGAAAGTAGACCTCATACTAGTATAGAAGCTCGTAATAAGGTTATAGAACTAGCAAGAAAACTTGAAAAATATAATGCTAGAGGTAAATTAATGGTTGTTAATTTTACTAAGATACAAGAAGAAATATATAAGAATTTAGACACAACATATTTAATAACTATAATGAGAAGAATGATGTATAGAATAGCAGAAAGGGTAGCTAAAAAGAATAAATGTTTAGCAATTGTGAATGGTGAGAGTGTAGGACAAGTAGCAAGTCAAACATTATCAAGTATGATTGCTG
>CAKONA010000196.1 GCA_934096785.1 uncultured Bacilli bacterium
ATGTCAGCAGGTGTACCAATTAAAGCACCAGTAGCTGGTATCGCAATGGGACTTATCACAGAAGATGGAACATGTGATTCAAAATACACAATTCTAACAGATATCCAAGGTTTAGAAGACCATATGGGAGACATGGACTTCAAAGTAGCTGGAACTAGAAAAGGTATAACAGCACTTCAAATGGATATTAAAATCAAAGGAGTAACAAGAGAAGTATTAAAAGAAGCATTAGATAAAGCTCACAAAGCAAGAATGCAAATCCTAGATGTAATGGAAGCAACTATTAAAGAACCAAGACATGAACTTTCAGAATACGCTCCTAAGATTAGAACAATGAAGATATCTCCAGATAAGATTAAAGATGTAATCGGTAAAGGTGGAGAAATGATTACAAAAATCATATTAGAAGCAAGTAACGTAACATCAGTTAATCACAAAGATGCAGTTAAGATTGACATAGATGACGATGGAAACGTAATCTGTTATCACATGAATAAAGATGTACTAGACAAAACAATTAAAATGATTGAAGACATCGTAAAAGAAGTTGAAATCGGCGCTGTGTATACAGCCAAAGTAGTAAAAATCGAAGACTTCGGAGCATTCGTAGAACTATGGCCAGGATGCGAAGGACTAGTACATGTTTCACAACTTGATAATAAGAGAGTTAACCATCCAAGCGATATCCTAAAAGTAGGAGATGAAATAGTAGTAAAAGCAACTGGATATGATAAAAAAGGAAAACTAAATCTATCTAGAAAAGAACTACTACCAAAAATAGAAAAGAAAGACAAGAAGAAATCAGAATAATTGATTTCTTTTTTCTTTTAAATAACACAAACATACATTTGCTTGCGTTTTTTTTTCTATAATACCTATAGGAGAATAGATAACATGAATAAAAAGAAAATAATACTAACAGCACTAAGTGTACTAATTGGACTAACACTTTTAACAACAACTACCTATGCTTGGTTCAGTACAAGTGTAAAAGGAAATGACACATCAAAGAATATGATTAGTTCAACAGCAACTTTAAAAATAAATTTCACTGATGGCAAACAAATAGTACTAGAAAACGCTAAACCAGGTAGTTCAACTACAAAGACATTCACAGTTAAGAACACTGGAACAGATACAGTTTACTACAAGATTAACTGGCAAGAATTCAATAACACAATCACTAATGATGAGCTAACTATAAAATTAACCTGTACAAGTTCAAGCGGAACATGTTCAGGAGTAACCGAAGAAGCAGCATACGATAGAGACATCAAAGATAACATTGAACTTCAAACAGGAGTAACTCATACATACACACTTACTGTTTCATTCATAGACACAAACCAAAATCAAAAAGAAAACCAAGGTAAATCATTCAGTGGAGTTCTTCAAATAGAAGGTTCAAAAGCAAGATGGGACAAAGACTGTGAAAACAATAACTCACTTAGATGTAAAATAATAACAGACAACACTCCTCAAAGTGATAAGAGTATAGACTTCTCAAAAATAAGCTCACCAACTAATGGACAAGGAGTATACATAGACAATCAACTAGGAGACTCTGAGAACTACTACTTTAGAGGTGGCTCTTTTTGTGCTTATACTGATTATGCAAGTGAAGACAACAGTGGTACAAAATGTAAATCAGCTGGTGGTACTTGGTCAAATTATAAATGCAGTTTAGACAAGAGTAAATCAACATGTGAGTCAAAAGGATTTACTTGGTATGAACTAAATAATAATGTTAAATTTGG
>CAKONA010000197.1 GCA_934096785.1 uncultured Bacilli bacterium
TCTGTTCCAGTATTCTTAACAGTGAAAGTCTTTGTAGTTGAACTACCTGGTTTAGCATTTTCTAGTACTATTTGTTTTCCATCTGTGAAATCTATTTTTAGTGTAGCTGTTGAACTAATCATATTCTTTGATGTGTCATTTCCTTTTACACTTGTACTGAACCAAGCATAAGTTGCTGTTGTTAAAAGTGTTAGTCCAATTAGAACACTTAGTGCTGTTAATATTATTTTCTTTTTATTCATGTTATCCATTCTCCTATAGGTATTATAGAAAAAAAAAAAAAAAACGCAAGCAAATAGGCGTTTGTAAAATTAGCTTTGAACTAGTGTTTTAGATAGTGATTCTTTATCTATTTTTTGCTTTGTAAGATTTAGTAATACTATTAGATTTTCTTCATCTGTATCTAAATCACTTTGTAATAGTTTTATGATAGTTTCTTCTATAGATGGATGAATGTAACTAGGAAGTACATTGTTAGATAGATAATCTTCGATTATAGAGTTTGCTTTAGTAATAGGATTTTCTTGATATTCAGTTTTGTCTATTAGAAGCATAGTTGCTTTTGTTTTATTGTCTTCTAGTGATGTTTTTAAAGAGTTGATTCTAGTCATTAATTCTTTGTTTTCAAGAAATATTTTGTTTTTCTTTTGTTCTAAAGTGAATGCTTTATCACTACAGTATTTTATAGTTAATATAAGTGATGGTATACCAATTATTGGTGAAAAGACTGTTAAAGATAATGTTATTAATGCTAGAATGTCATCTTCTATTCTTTTTATTTTACATTGTTCACTTATTTTTGTTTTTTCTAATTCTTCTTTTTCTATTAATGATTTTTTAATTGCTTCTAAAGTATTAATGGTATTAAATATATCTTGTGATAAATCTTCTACTTCTTTGGTTGAAAGATTTGTAGTGTTTATCTTATCAAATATATCTTTTACTTTTAGTTCTATTATTTCTAATGAAGTATTACAATCTCCTTGTCCTCTTTTTTTGAATATCATAATTTCCCCCTATTATAATTCTCTTTTTATTTCTTCTTCTTTTGTTTCTTCTTTTGCTTTATTAAGTAGTGTTTTTAAATCAGTTTCATCTGTATCTAAATCACTTTGTAATAAACTTATTATTGTAGACTTTACTATATCATCTATTTCATCTGGATAGATGTCTTCGTTTATATAGTCTTGTATTATTGAGTTTGCTAAAAATATAAGATTATCTTGTTTTGCTTCTTTTGTTAGAAAGAAGTATTCTGGATATTCACTTAGTAATTCTTTAGCAATTTCTTTATTCTTTTTGATTTCATCTTCTACTCTACAATATTCATCTAGTCTTTTTTGTATGCTTAGTCCTGTTCTTTCTGAATATCTTTCATGTGAAATTGATGCATAATAATAACTAACACCAGCTATTATAAACCATAATGGAGCAAGCATTGGTATAAAGTGAAGGTTTATTAGTGAACATGCTAAACTAAAGTTAGTGGATGCTAAAATTATATTTTTATCTTTTGATATTTCTTTTGTTTCAAGTAATGATTCTTCTAAAAGTGTATCCATTACATGTTCTAGTACTTTGTATAATGTATTTAATCTAAATATTATTTCTTCTATATCTTCTTTTGTATTATCTTTTTTCTTTAATTCTTTGGTTAAATAATATAATTCATCTTTTAGTTCTTTGTAAGTATCTTCAGCTTGAATTTTTAGTTCTACTATTCTAGCTTCTCTTTTATTC
>CAKONA010000198.1 GCA_934096785.1 uncultured Bacilli bacterium
ATTCTATACCATTATGTATTATATAGCAGTTTTCCTTAAGTATTCCAGTAACTATTTTCACTACTTCAAGCACTTTTCCACCTCTTTATCTTTAAACATTGGTATTAATTCATCTAATCTATTTATTACTTTATATCCGTGACTTTCTAATTCTTTTGAGAATCTTACAGCTATACCACCATTTTCTTCCCATTCTTTTAAATTACCTGAATAATCATCTACAAGTATAGCTCCCTCACTATGTACTACTTTAGTCTTAGATATTTCTTTAGGTACCATAATAATACTTATATCTTTAAAGTGACGTCTTAAGTATTCAACTTTTACACAACCTTCTGTTAAAGAGTTTATATGAGTAAGAAAGGCTATTTCAAATAGACCACTATCTATCAATTTGTTTATAGCATTTATTGAATCATTAAGTATATGTTCATCATTTATTATTTTAGAAAAATCATAGCTAGCAAAGAACACACATATCTCTCTTTCACTAGTCACATCAGCTCCACTTTTTTGTAAAGCCTCATAAAGCGTAGGTATAGTATCCATTACTACCCCATCAAAATCAATATATAATCTTTTCATAATATTACCTCACTTTCAAAATATCATTTAACATATCAATTGTCAATATTTTAAAAGAAAAGATTTATTCATTATCTAATAAATCTTTAACTTCATTATTCTTATTTAATCCAATTAGTTTTAACTCACAAGTTTTACTATATAATGATATTTTAGTATATTCTTCATCAAGAGGAAGTTTTAAGAAAGGTTCACCACTAAATAATCCATCCTCTTCTTCAGTCTTATACACACTTCCATCTTCAGTAAGTGCTACATATATTAAATCACATTCACTATTAGTTGAATCTATACTAATTACTTTAGATTTAATAGTGTCATATGTTTTAACTATTTTACCAGTCACATCTTCAAATACAAGTACACCTTCATCATTTATTTTAAGAGTTCCTGCTTCGTTCTCATTAGTATCATAATTAAACATATTATCAACTTTAATAGATTTTTTCATTGAAAAGTTATATTGAGTACCATCAATAATAATACATTCATATCCTTTATCACATGATATGTTTACACTTTCAAGTCTCTCTTCTTCACCTTTATCTACTTTGTAATTTGTTTTACTCATTACATCCTTATATTCTTTATTATAATAAATAACACCACCTACTACTAATAAAGATATTAATATTATAATTAGTACTTTCTTTTTCATAAACACACCTACCTTAATAGAATTATATCATATTTAATCTTTAATATATACTCCATCCATTGAAAAACTCTTAGCATCCGTAATCTTTACATTAACTATATTACCTATTAATTCACTTGGTCCATCTATATTAACAAGTTTCATATTTTCAGTATATCCACACACTTTATTTTTATCTTTATCACTTAATCCTGTTACCAAGCACTTAACAACAGTACCATTCATTCTAGCATTTGCTTCATTACTATATTTATTTATTACTTCATTAAGTCTATGAAGTCTATCCATTTTAACTTTTTCAGGCACTGCATCTTTCATTAAGGCAGCTGGTGTATTTTCACGAGGACTATATGCAAATGTAAATGCTCCGTCAAATTTACATTCATTTACAACTTTTAATGTATCTTCAAAATCTTCTTCAGTTTCCCCTGGAAATCCTACTATTATATCAGTAGTAATGCTAGAG
>CAKONA010000199.1 GCA_934096785.1 uncultured Bacilli bacterium
ATGCTATTGATACAAAATTTACTTATAATAAAGAAGAATATACTTTAATAGATACAGCAGGACTTCGTAAAAAAGGCAAAATATTTGAAGCAGTTGAAAAATATAGTCTTTTAAGAAGTATGAAAGCAATAGATAGAAGTGATGTATGTCTTTTAGTATTAGATGCCACTACTGGTATTGTAGAACATGATAAACATATCGCAGGTTATGCTTTAGAAGCAGGAAAACCAGTAGTAATCGTAGTAAACAAATGGGATACAATAGAAAATAAAGACGAAAGTATGAAAGAATGGAAAAAATCAATTAGTCATAACTTCCAATTCATGGATTATGCTAAAATCGTATTCTTAAGTGCACAAACTAAAAAAAGAATTCATACTCTTATGCCAGAAGTATTATCATCTTATGAAAACTCAATTAAAGAAGTTAAAACAAGTATAATAAATGATGTTATAAGAAATGCCTTCATAGAAACACCACCAGCATCATATAAAGGAAAGAAACTAAAAGTATATTTTACACATCAATCAGGTACTAAACCACCTAGATTCGATATAGAAGTTAACTCTAAAGGACTAGTACATTTTTCATATTATAGATACTTAGAAAATAAGATAAGAGAAAACATTGATTTTAGCGGAACACCAATAATAATACAATTCAAAAACAAAGGAGAGAAAGAATTATAGAAATATAGTTCTTTTTACTTTTAAAAATGCTAATTATTTTGTATAATGTACTTATGAAAAAAGAAGTTAAAGAGAAAAAAGCAAAAACAAAGTTAAGTACATGGACGTATGTTAAAAAATGTATTCCTTATTTTAAACAAGTTAAAAGTAGTGTAATAGTAATAATAGTACTAAGCATATTAAGTAGTATCTTGTCTTCTATTGCGCCTGCATTAATAGCTAAAATACTTGATTACGCAACAAGTAACAAACTAGAAACAGCAATCATTTATACTGTAATCATTTATACACTCTCAATACTTTATAATTTCCTTGATAATTATGTTCTTAATAAAGCATACATTAAAGTACAAGAAACAGTAACAAACAATCTAAAGAAAGATGTAATAAATGCATACTTTGAAATAGATAATAAAGAATTACTAAATACATCAAGCGGAGTATTCCTAACAAGAATAACAGAAGACCCTACTAATGTAGTAGATGCATTTGACGCTATTAGGACTAACGTAACAAAAGGCATATCTAATATATTTGTATTCTTAATTATATTTTATTATAACTTTGTACTAGGTATTCTTACAGTCTTAGGTACAATACTTGTCTATGTTATTGAGAAATACGCAATGGACAAATGGACAGCATTCAAGAAAAGAACAAACGAACTAAGAGACAAGAATAGAACTATTATAAATGAAGGAATAAAAGGTTCACATGACATTAAACTACTTGATATCTCTAGCCACTTTAAAACAAGAATATATAATAATATAGATGAACTTTATAATGACACATTAAGAAGCCTAACTAAAGATGGTAAATACATCTATATGAGAACAACAGTAGTTAACTTATTTACATGCGTTATGATAGTTTTATCACTATACTTTGTTAAATTTGATATCATGACTTTATCAGCACTAATAACAATATTCTTATATAAAGATAGATTGTTCACTTCAGTCATATATATCGCATGGAGTCAAAGATACTTAAGAGAATTTTCACTTTCAGCAGA
>CAKONA010000200.1 GCA_934096785.1 uncultured Bacilli bacterium
TATACATTGTTACACCTATACTATCGCACATTTCTTTTAATGATTCTCTTATGTATGAATTACTTGATACTCCTCCACTTATTAATAGAGTCTTTAAATTATATTTAAGTAAGGCTTTCTTAGTTTTATCTACTAAGTGAGATGTAACGCAATCTTGG
Organism: uncultured Bacilli bacterium; assembly: GCA_934096785.1. Next base: position 159 of record CAKONA010000200.1, read on the forward strand.
AATGATCTTGCTAAATCTTGTTTATTTATTTCATTGCCTCTTTGATGTTCATTGTGAACTAGATTATTGCAGTGACTCTTTATTCCACTAAAACTAAAGTTAAATGATACATCGTTTAATATATTAGGCATTTTGTATGTTGGATTTCCATTTAAAGCATATTTTTCTACGTTAGGGCCACCAGGATATGGGAGATCAAGTATTCTTGCTACTTTGTCATATGCTTCTCCTATCGCATCATCTAGTGTTTGTCCTAGGTATTTAAATTCATCTTCACTATTCATTAAAATTAAATCAGTATGTCCTCCTGATATTATTAATGATAATAAAGGGTATTCTAAGGTGTTTCCTATCATATTAGCATATATGTGTCCCATCATATGATTTACTGCTATAAAGGGCTTATTATATATGAATGAAAGTGTTTTGGTTGCTTCTACTCCTACTAAAAGACTGCCTAATAGTCCAGGAGCATAAGTACATGCGAATGCATCCATATCTTCTAGGCGCATATTAGCTTTTTCTAAACATTCATCTATTACCATAGTTATATTTTCTAAATGTAGACGACTTGCTACTTCTGGAACAACTCCTCCATATTTAGTATGTACATCTATTTGCGTGTTAATTACTGTCGCAATGTCTTCTTTTCCATTTTTTATTATGCTTACACTTGTCTCATCACAAGAAGACTCTACTGCTAAAATATATACATCTTTCATTATTTCACCTTTTCCATTATGATAGCTGTATCTTCTCCATAGTATCTATCTCTTAGACTTATTTCTTTAAAACCAAGTTTGTTATATAGTCTTATTGCTTCTTCATTATGTTCGTTTACTTCTAACATTATTCTACTATAATCTTCTTTTTTGAACATTTCTTCCATTAGAGAAGTTGCTATTCCCTGTTTTCTATTCTCTTCATTTACAAATATGTTCATTATATCAACTACACCGTCTACAAGTCTTATTTCTAGGTAACCTAGTACTTTATCACCATTCATGTAATTATAAACTGAATCTGTATCACTTAGTATTTCTTTTTCTATCATTATTTTTCTACCTCTATTTTCTTTATATAGTTTGCTTTTATATGATGTGGATTTTCACTTTTTTCTTTTTTACAATATTCTATTATTTTGTTTATATCTAGTTTGTGCTCTACTTCTGTGTAATTATATGGATTTTCTTCTTTATATGTTTCTTCTACGATTGTATTGTTATCTTTATCAAATGCACATATGTAAGCACCTTTATTATCTTTTATTACAGCCATCTTATCTTCTTTTATATCACCACTTATTAAGTATGCTTTTAGACTTGATATGGCATGTATCTTTATTTTTAATGCATAGGCCATGGTTTTTGCTATTGAAAGTCCTATTCTTATTCCAGTGAAACTTCCAGGACCATTTACCACTATGATTTCATCTAGGTCTTTAACATTTAAATTATTTTCTTTAAATATTTCTTCTATCATAGGCATTGTATATATTGAATGACTATATTCACTTTCTTTTGTTTTAATGAATAA
>CAKONA010000201.1 GCA_934096785.1 uncultured Bacilli bacterium
TAGTAAATCCTACTATATAAAGTCTTCTTACATTATCAGTTTCTATTCTTTGTAAGAATGCATCTATATTATAGTTTTTAACTGAGCTTATGAACATAATGTCTTCCGTATTAATAATATTTTTCTTTATATATTCAGTTAGTTTCTTTTCTTTAAGACTTTTAGGTAGTACATCTCTTTTAGTTATTAGAATGTACTTCTTATTTTTAAATCTATTTATATATTTTTTAACGTTTTCATTTATGTTTAATGCATCTATAAGAAATGCTACACTTGCTAAAGTATCGCTATTAATGTTTCTTATTATTCCATCTGTATCTATTTTTTTATCAAGTACACTGTATTCTCCATAGTGTTTTATTTTGAAACATCTTTCACAGTATTGTGCTTTATCTTTAACACTTGATTTTACAAAGCCTTCGTTTTTAGCGTTTTCACTTTGTAATACACTTCCACATCCTAAACATTCTTTATTCAAAATATTCCCCCCTTGTAAATAATTCTTTCTTTTCTAAACTTCCATATATTAGTTTTTCTATCATTCTATTTATTATTGTTACACTATAATCTCTTTCTGTTAGTGGGTTTACTAGTATGCTTGTTATATCTAATCTATTAGCGCCATAGATATCTGTAAGTAATTGGTCCCCAATTGCTGCGATTTCAGAACTTTTATATTTAAACCTTTCCATTATTTTCATATATTTGTCTTTTCTTGGTTTTAGTGAAAATGCACAAGCATCTACCATTAAGAAGTCTTTAAAAGGTTCAACTCTATGCTTTGGAGCATTAGATATTATTATTACTTTAAAGCCTTTATCTTTAAGTTCATCCAATAACTTTTTAAGTCTCTTAGTTGGCTTACTTGAATGACTTGGTACTATAGTGTTATCTAAGTCAAATAATAAACAACGTATTCCCTTTCTATAAAGTTTGTCATAATTTATATAATAAATACTTTTTTGATAAATATCAGGCATAAATTTTTCTACCATATCACACTTCCTCATTTAACATTATAACAAGTTTTAAGACTAAAAAAAAGAAAAGTATTATCTTTTATTAGAATTTTTACTTTTCTTTTATGTTTTAGTTAGTTTTAAGAGTGAAATAACCAGGAGAATCAGCAGTATCAATTCTTGCATATGTTTTATCAGTTTTAGCAGTACCAGCATATGCGGTTCCGTTTCCACCAACCAATTTCATATTCATGCAAAACATATAATCACTACTTGTTACATTTGAAACATCAAATTTTTCACTAGCATATATAGTAGTCAAGCTTGTACTCCAATAAAACATTTCTTTCATGTCAGTTACTTTACTAGTATTAAAACTGCTTAAATCTAAAGTGACTAAATTAGTATGAGAGAACATATCGTTCATATTGGTAACTTTACTAGTATCAAAACTACTTAAATCTAACGAGGTCATTCTAACATTTCTAAACATTCCTCTCATGCTATCTACCTTACTTGTATTAAAACTATCTAAACCTTTTATTTCATAAATTTTATCGCTGCTAAACATATATCGCATGCTGACAGCTTTGCTTGTATTAAAATTACTTACATCTAATGTACTAACTGAAGCACCTTGAAACATATAATCAAAGGCCTTAACGTTAGATGTATCAAATTTTTCAAGGCCTTTTATTTCAGTAGCAGATGAACCATTAAACATCA
>CAKONA010000202.1 GCA_934096785.1 uncultured Bacilli bacterium
GAAGTAGGAGAAAACGAAGAACATCCTACATTATGTCATAGATGTGCAGAAGCTATAAAATAAGATTATATTGAGACTGTAACAGGATAAAATCCTAACAGTCTCAATGTTGTGTGTAAATTACTTCGTAAAAAGGGGAAATACTTATGAAAAAAGTAAGAAAAATAATTAGTTATATAATAATGATTATAGCAATTATTATATGTGTAATTGTATACAAAAAATATAATTTTAATGACTTTGAAAAAAGAATAAGATTAAGTAATATAACTGAATTTACTAGAGACAGTAAAGTTAAATACGCAAAATATGATAGTTATAAAATGGAAAGCAAAGATTATAATGATGTTATGTTTTCTCAAACAGTATCTGTAATACCAAATACACCATATAAAGTAACATGTATGGTAAAAACAGAAAATGTAGAAAACCAAAACAATTCGAATTCAGGAGGAGCGCACATTTGCCTTAATAATACACAGGAAAGGTCAAAACTAATAACCGGCACAAATGGTTGGCAAGAACTAAGTTTTATGTTTAACTCGAAAAATGAGACCGAAATTGATATTGGTTTTAGGCTAGGTGGGTGTGAAACACTATCAAAAGGTACGGTGTGGTTTTCAGATTTTAAACTTGAAGCAGGAACTACATCTACATCTAATAAATGGAAGATGGCATGTTTTATATTTCCAAATATAGATGTAACTGTGGAAGTTGGTGGAAAAACAGAAAACGTAAAATTACAGATGACTAGCGATGAAATTAGAAATGTAGAAAACAATTTAGCAAGATTCAAAAATTCAATGAGAGAAGTTAGTAAAGACAAAATAAATATAGAATATGAAACGCATGTAATTAATGAACCAATAAAAACTCTTTCTTATGATGCTGAAAATTATTATTATGTTTCAGCAGAAGATGTATACGAATATATAGATTCATATGTCAATAAAAACATGTATGACCACATTTTTGTTGCTTTTAGGATGGCAGATAAACAAAAAGGCAATAATACTTTAGTAAACGACTGGATAGGTTTAGGAGGAATGGATTATTATAATATAGGATTTTCAAATATTCGTATGCCAGATGATAGAAATAACTTAGCTTATGAGTTTAATTATAGAATAAATACATTCCCAGAAGAAGTATTTATTCATGAGTTTTTGCACACTTTGGAACGTAATGCAAAAGAATATGGCTATGAAATACCGGAGTTACATGATTATGAAAAATATGGATACAAAGAAGATAAAGTACAAGGATTAAAACAATGGTATACAGATTATATAAACAAAGAAATTAGTTATAATGGAACTAAAGTAGGATTACCAGAAAAAATTCTAAAATGTAAACCTTGTCATGAAAGTAATTTTAAGTATTCTACACAAGTTGAAGCATTTAAAGAACCTAGCAATATTATAGAAGTAATTCAAAGTGCATTCTCAAAAATAACTAGATTATTTGAATATAAAAACAATAAAATAGAAACAGAATAATATATGAGGAGATAGGCAAAATGAAAGTTTCAGACTTTAATTATAATTTACCAAAAGAACTAATAGCACAAGTACCAATAAAAAATAGAGATCAATCTAGACTAATGGTATTAGACAGAGAACACAAAACAATTGAACACAAAATATTTAAAGATATTATAGATTACTTACAACC
>CAKONA010000203.1 GCA_934096785.1 uncultured Bacilli bacterium
CTTATATATAGATCACTTCTGATGTTACCTATGGATAAGATAGGTACGCTATATAGCGTTAAAATAATTAAGAAAATAAAGGGATGGTACCGTCTTTATGACTCCTTGGTAACATTCCTTTTTAATTTGATGGAGGATATGTATGAAAGAATTTGAAAGTTTAAGAAACAAAAACGCAGAAGAAAATGAAAAAGAACTTGTAGAATATTGGAAAAAACATGAAATTCTAAAAAAATCAATAGAAAATAGAAATGAAAATGATAATTTTGTATTCTATGACGGACCAGCTACAGCAAATGGAAATCCAGGCTTACATCACATGGTAGCAAAATTTCTAAAAGATACATTCTGCAAGTATGAGACTATGAAAGGTCACAGAGTAATTAGAAAAATAGGTTGGGACACTCATGGTTTACCAGTAGAAGTACAAGTTGAAAAAGAACTAAAATTTGATGGTAAAAAAGACATTGAAAAATATGGAATAGAAAAGTTCAATCAAAAATGTAGAGAATCAGTATGGACAAACGTAGATGCATTCAATAAATTAACAAATGAAATGGGTCAATTAATAGATTTAGAGCATCCATATATCACATACGATAACAATTACATTGAAACAGAATGGTACATCTTAAAGAAATTCTTTGATGAAGGAATGTTTTATGAAGGAGTTAAGATTGTTCCTTGGTGTCCAAGATGTGGTACAGGACTTGCATCTCACGAAGTAGCTCAAGGCTATGAAAATGAATCAACTAACACAGTAATTGTTCCATTCAAGAAAAAAGATAGTGATGAATATTTTCTAGTATGGACAACAACTCCATGGACATTAATAGCTAACGTAGCACTTTGTGTTAATCCAAATGAAGACTATGTTACAGTGTCAAGCAAAGGCTATAAATTTATATTAGCTGAAAAATTAGTTTCACAAGTAATGGGAGAAGACTATGAAATAATAGATAAATACAAAGGTAGTACTTTAGAACACACTGAATATGAACAACTAATGCCATTCATTGATGTAAAAGACAATGCATTCTTCGTAACATGTGATGAATATGTAACTACTGAAGATGGAACAGGTGTAGTACATATCGCTCCTGCATTCGGTCAAGATGATGCAAATGTTGGAAAGAAATACAAACTAGCATACATTAATCCAGTAGGTGAAGATGGTAAATACACTGAAGGTCCATGGAAAGGCGAATTCGTATTCGACACAAACCTTCCAATAATAAAATGGTTAAAAGAAAACGACAAACTATTTAAGAAAATCAAAGTAGAACACGACTATCCTCATTGCTGGAGATGTCATTCACCACTTATCTATTATTCACGTCCAAGCTACTACTTAGAAGTAACTAAAATTAAAGACAAAATAATAGAAGCAAACAAAACAGTTAACTGGTTCCCATCTTTTGTAGGAGAAAAACGTTTTGGAAACTGGCTTGAAAACTTAAATGACTGGGCAATCTCAAGAAATAGATATTGGGGAACACCACTACCTTTATGGAGATGTGAGTGCGGTCACATGGAAATGATCGGAAGTAGAGAAGAACTAGCTGAAAAAGCAACTACAAAAGTA
>CAKONA010000204.1 GCA_934096785.1 uncultured Bacilli bacterium
ACTTGTGAAAGACTAAATAAAGCTGGAGACAAAGAAGAAAACTGTGAAGGGTTAGATGAAACACCAATTACAAAGAATATGGTATTAAAAGGAGTAGATATTCCTAGTGGATATTCACATCGTTATACTGTGACAGTAACTTTCAAAGAAATAGGTGCTGAACAAAACTACAATCAAGGAAAGAATTTCATAGGTGTTTTAGGAGTAGATGAATATAAAGAAGCAACTCCTGTTTACTGTACTTTTGATGGAGAATTAGAACAAGGTACAACATTCACTAAAGGTATTTATACTTATAGTTATAAGCAGGGTGGAAGGTTTAATCCTATGGCTCAAGGCCTTGAATGGCATGATATGGATGAGAATGGTTGGGGAGTTCAGTTGAATGATAAGACAAGTACGACTCCAATAACTGAAGTACCATGTACTTATATAAATAACATACCAATTGTAAATACATCATCTATGTTTGCAATGAGTAAAGCTACATCAATTGATTTGAGCAATTTTAATACTAGCAATGTAGTTTATATGGTAGGCATGTTTATAGGTGCTTATGCAACTACACTTGATTTAAGTAGTTTTGATACAAGTAAGGTAACTAATATGGATGGTATGTTTAATACGGCAAAGGCAAGTACAATAAATGTAACTAGTTTTGATACAAGTAATGTAACTAGTATGGCTTCGATGTTTGGCAAAAGTTCAGTTGAAAATATAATTGGACTTGAAAATTTTGATACAAGCAAAGTAACAACTATGGAGGATATGTTTAATTACACTAAAGTGACTTCTTTAAATTTAAGTAGTTTTGATACAAGTAAAGTAACAGATATGAGTAATATGTTTGGCAATTGTAAATCGTTAAAAAGTATATATGTTAGTGATAAATTTAATGTTTCAAATGTAACAAGTAGTGATAGCATGTTTCAAAATGATACAAATTTAGAAGGTGGAAATGGAACGGCATACGATAGTACAAAAGTTGATAAAACATATGCACGTATAGATACAGCAGAGAATCCAGGTTACTTCACAGCAAAACAATAAAATAATGAGAATGATAAGAAAATAGTCTATCATTCTTTTTTTAATATTTAAAATATTGTATAATTATGGTGGTGATGATATGAAAAAGAATTATATTATAGATGGAAATGAAGCATGTGCGATGGGTTCATACCTTTTTAGTGAAGTGTGTGGAATATACCCAATAACACCTGCTAGTCCAATGGCTACTTTAACTGATAAGTGGAGTAGTAAAGGTAAGAAAAATTTATTTAATGATACAGTCTCTGTAATTGAAATGCAAAGTGAAGCAGGAGCTGCTGCTTTATCACATGGAGCTCTTCAAGCAGGAAGTTTAGCAACTACATTCACAGCATCTCAAGGATTACTTTTAATGATACCAACAATGTATAAAATGGCTGGAGAGATGTTACCTGGTGTAATTCATGTAGCAGCTCGTTCACTAGCAACTCATGCTTTATCAATATTTGGAGATCATCAAGATATATATGCAACTCGTAGTACAGGTTTTTGTATGTTAGCGTCAACTTCTGTTGAGGATGCATACTATATGGC
>CAKONA010000205.1 GCA_934096785.1 uncultured Bacilli bacterium
TGTATTGCTTTTTTACCTTTTCTTACAAAATTACTTCCTTTTATCATTTTCTAAACTCCTCTATAAAATTCTTAAATTCTGTGTCGCTTTCAGCATCAGATTCGTTTGATTCTATTTTTTCATTAAACCAACTTGGCATTACTTTTGACTTTGGTTTATCTATTTTTTTGTATTTCTTTTTATGTTCTTTTTCGGCTAGATTCATGGCTTCTTCTGCGGTTTCTACTCCACTTCTTTTCCATTGTCCTGCGATTGTTTCAACGTAGTTTTTGACTAGTTTATTATTGTTTGTTTTAAGTGTGTAATCTATAAGTACGTTTACAACACCTGGATTTAGATTTAAATCTATTAATAGTGTTTCAAGTATTTTCATGTCTCTATCAGTAGGTTTGGCACCTTTATATTTGGCTTTTAGAAATTCATATGGTGAGTGGCTTTCAAATACTTTTATGATTCTTCCTTTTTTACTGTTGTCTCCGCTAGCACTCTTTAAGTATTCTGGTTGGCTTTTGAATAGAAGACTTGGAAGACGATTATCATTATTAAATTGATAGTATTTTCTTACGTTTTTCCTTAATTCTTCTTTATCGATGTTACCTTTTTCATTAAGACTTGCTCTTACTAAATCTGCCATATTTACTGGGTCTACTTCATAAAGGAAAGAAAGGTTTGTTATTAATTCTTTAGTGCTTTTGTTAAGACATTTTTCATTAAACATTTCTTTAGGCAAACTTGAAATCATTAAGTCAAAGTCATAGTCTAATTCAAATTTAAGTTTTAGTTTATTTTTAGACAGTACTTCTCCGGTATCTACTTCTAGTGCTGTATAGTTTCTACTTTTAAATACTGAATCAAATGGCACTGTTATTTCTTCATAGTCTCTTAGGGACATATGTGGTAATTTAAAGTAATCGTAAAGTCTATTATATTCGTTTTTACCTACATTGTTATATAAAACAACATTGAATATAGGATGACTAAAAAATTCTGCTACTGACACTGGACTATAAAGTTCATATACGTAACTACCTACTTCTCCTTCGTGATAATATGTTTTTAAAAGACCTATTCCTTCTAAACGAAGACGTGCTTCTTTGATATTATCTAGTGATAAAGTCATACTTGTCATTAAATGATGATGAGTTAGTTCACTTGATATAAATGTATTTTTAGTTTCTGTTTGGAGTTTCAAGTACAAAGTAACTGCTGTATACCCAATTATAGGCATATAAAGCATGTTTAAAATAAGTCTATCTTGTTCATTAAGTAGGCTTTTGTCTACTACTTGATATATGTCTGCTGGATATAATGTTATTTTCTTCATACTGGTTTTCTCCTTTCTATTTATTATACATAAAATGTTGTTTAAATTAAAGTATTATTTTATTTCTTTTAAGTATTCATGTAGTTCTTCAGCTACTTTTAGAGGGATAATTTCTGATAGTTCATAAACAGTTGCTTCTTTTATTTTAGAGACACTACCATACTTCTTTATTAATTTTTTACGTCTTACATCACCAAGACCATTGATGTTATCAAGTACGCTTTGTATGCTTCC
>CAKONA010000206.1 GCA_934096785.1 uncultured Bacilli bacterium
ATATATATTAGATCCTGGAAGTTCTAGTAAAACAGAATTATTTCAATATGGAGGAGTAAATGCATATTCAAGTTACAAAGTTAATTAATATTAAGAGAGTTACATTATTACTTATGATTGTTTTCTTGTGTAGTGGTTGCTCTAGTGAAATATATTATAAGTTTGATAATGATAAAATTGAATCTAAGATAACATTAGAGTATACTGCGGATGAATATAGAGATTATATTAAGAATAGTGAAGCTGGTGTATTTGAGGACGGAACTCTAAGTAATAACGATGTTAAAAATAAGAGTTTAGAATTATTTAATTCGTATAAAATAAGTAGTTTAAAAGATAATAGTGGGTCAGTGTATACTGGTGAATTAACTAGTGATAATGATAAATTTAAGTATGTGTATTCTTATGATTATAAGTATAGTGATTTTAAGAATAATAGTGTTCTTAATGAATGTTTTTTATCTCCGGTTATTAAGGAAGATAGTGGTGCATATTATTTTGCTTTGTATGGGGATTTTACATGTAGGTATACACCTAACATGAAACTTGTAATTGAAGGAAAAGATAGACTTCTTAATAGTAATTCTAAGAATGTTAAAAATGGTAGAGCAGAGTGGACTATTAATGAAGACATGAATGATATATATTTTGCGATAAGCAAGACATCAATATCTAAAACACCTATGAAGGGACTTTATATATTTGGTGGGATTGTTCTTACTATTGTGATTGTAATTGTTTGTTATTTAATTAAGAGGGCACGTGAATATTAGTACAAGATATTGTACTTTTTTTCTATATATGATTGACAGGGATACCCCCTATACCCTATAATGGATGAGGAGTTTAATTATGAAGTGTGATAATTGTGTTAAGAGTAAACATAGAACTGATGAAGAGAAGGCTAATTTGAAAAGAAGACTTAAGATATTGTCTGGTCAAATAAATGGTATTGAACAGATGATTGATGATGATAGATATTGTAGTGATGTATTACTTCAAGTTGCTTCTCTTACTAATGGACTTAAGAGTCTTGGAACTCTGATACTTAAAAGTCATATGAAGACATGTATGATTGATGAGATTAATAAAGGTAATGATGAAGTAGTCGAAGAAATAATAGGATTAATAGGTAAATTAAAGTGAAAAAGTTATATGCTAAAATTGAAGGAATGCATTGTATAAATTGTGAGAATACTATTAAATATGCTTTGATGTCTGATAAAAATATCAAGAGAGTTAGTTTTGATGGTTTTATAGCTGTAATAACATGTGAAGATAAAACAAGAGAAGAAGATATAGTAGATGTTGTTAATTCTTTAGGATATGTAACAAAGAAAAGTTATATAAGTGAAGACATTAATCACGTGAAGAGTGATATTAAGCTTAAAGAGTAATTTGTAATTCTTGTGTCTATTATTTTCTTTGTTATTCTTTTGAATAAAATGTTTGGATTTAATGTATTTAATATGATACCAACGATTGATAGTAATATTACATATGGAATGTTATTTGTTACTGGTTTGCTTACTAGTATACATTGTATTAGTATGTGT
>CAKONA010000207.1 GCA_934096785.1 uncultured Bacilli bacterium
CTGTAAGAGCATGTAATGATGATACAATAGAGGCATTTAAAAACAGATATAATGCATTAAATAGACAATATCAAAGACTTAAAGCAAGTGGTGCTTCAAGGGAAGAATTAAATAAAATTGCTAAAGAAATGAATCAAATAGTAGACATAGTTAATGTAAGAGTTGAAAAGACTAAATTACCTGTTATTAAACCTGCTAGTGAACTCACTACTGATGAACGTAGTTATGATGAAACACTAACAGAACTTGAAAATATACGTGATGAGGTTATTCAAAGATATAATAGAGAATCAAGAAAAGCTAACAAAAATGAAATAGTATTAAAGAGTTTATCAGATGAAATTAAAAAATTAGATGATGGAATTGAAGTATTAAAGAGAAATCGTAATGCTGTTTTAAATAAAATGAATAATTAATAGTTAAGATAATCCTCGTGATTGTCTTTTCTTTTGCCTAAAATTTATGTATAATTATATTGAGGTAATAATATGAGAGGTGTATATATACATATTCCATTTTGTAAGAATATATGTAGTTATTGTGACTTTTGTAAATTCTTATATAATGATGATTGGGCAAGTAAATACTTAGATGTGATGAAAAGAGAAGTCATGGAATACTATGAAGGAGATACTGTTAAAAGTATTTATATAGGTGGTGGTACTCCATCAAGTTTAAGCATTGAAAACATGAAAAAACTTTTTGATATAGTTAATATGTTTGATAAAACTATAGATGCTGAAGTTACTTTTGAATGCAATATAAATGATATTAATGAAGAAATGCTTAAGATACTTAAAATAAATAATTTATATAGGTTAAGTATTGGAGTAGAGAGTTTTAATAAAAGAAATCTTGAATTAATGAATAGGTTTCATAAAAAGAAAGATGTATTTAATAAAATAAATTTATGTAAAAGATATGGTTTTAATAACATTAATGTTGATTTGATATATGCTCTTCCTGATGAGACATTTGGTACTTTAAAGAGTGACTTAAAAACTATGTTAAAACTTGGTATTACTCATATAAGTACGTATTCATTAATAATAGAAGAGCATACTATATTATATAATAATAAGACTAAACCAATTGATGAGTTACTTGACTTTAAAATGTATAAACATATATGTAGAAAACTAAGAAAACATGGATTTCATCATTATGAAGTTAGTAATTTCTCATTACCTGGATATGAAAGTAAACATAATTTAACATATTGGGATAATGAAGAGTACTATGGATTTGGTCTTGGAAGTCATGGATATATAAATGAAATGAGATATGAGAATACTCGTAACTTTAATAAATATTTAGATAAAAAATATAGATTAAATGAATTACTTATATCAACACAAGAAGAGATGGAAAATGAAATAATACTTGGGCTTCGTAAGTTAGATGGTATAAGTATAAGTGAGTTTCATAATAAATTTAAAAGAGACATCTTTAAAGTATTTAAAGTGGGTGAAGCTATAAAGAAAGGTTATTTAATTGAAAAGAATGATATGATATATATACCTGAAGATAAAATATATGTTATGAAT
>CAKONA010000208.1 GCA_934096785.1 uncultured Bacilli bacterium
CGAAGTCTTTTCTTCAAAAATTGTTTCAAACAAAAACCTCAGTTTTTAAAAACTGGGGTTTGTCTACAGTCTGAAGAGACAATCGTCTCTTTTTAAAGTACACACAAATATATTGCAAAATAATGAAATATTGAACCTGCTATGCAGAAGAAATGAAATACTGAATGCATATACTTCTTTTTAGAACCAAGTCCATATAATAAAGCACCTAATGAGTACATTACTCCACCTAATATAATTAAGATAAGTCCAGTTATACCTACACCACTTAATAAAGGCTTAATAAAGAATAACGCACTCCATCCATTTACTAAATGACACACCACTTCTATTTTTTCATTTTTATCAACATCTATCGCAGAAAATATAATACCAAGTAAAGTAACAAAACCAACTATGCCAAAATATAACCAACCATAAAGTCCACCCATTCCAACTAAAGCAATAGGTATAATTGTCCCAAAAACAAGTAAAAACACATTACAGTGATCAATTACTCTCATAACTTTTTTACCAGTTAATCTAGGACTTAGAGCATGATAAATACATGAAATAGTATATAAAATTATCATAGTTGTTCCAAATAAAGTAACAGTTGTAACAGCCTTTGCTCCAACATGACTTGCCTTAATAATAAGCATTACAAGTCCCCAAATACTAAATCCAGCAGCCACACCATGTGATATAGAATTAATTAATTCTTCACTCAAAGTATAACTAGGAATACTAATTCTCTCTTTCTTTTCCATATTAACCCTCATAATCATCTAAGAAACTATGGTAAACTCCATTTTTCTTAGTTCCAAGAACACAATTTAAATTTATATTATCAAGTGCTTTAAATATATTAAAATCAATATTCTTGTTCATCTTTCTAAGCGTCTTTATTAGTTCTTTCATTTCTTTTCTCTTACTTGCACTCTCATCACTTAAAGCAACTCTCTCAATAAACTTACAAGCACAATTTAAAAAAATAAGTTTATTATAGTTTTTCCATGATATTATAGCGTCTTCCTTAACTAAATATAAAGGTCTAATTAATTCAAGTCCTTCATAATTATCAGAATGTAACTTAGGCATCATAGTCTTAACTTCAGAACCATAAAACATTGATAAAAGTGTTGTTTCAATAACATCATCAAAATGATGACCAAGTGCTATCTTATTACATCCAAGTTCTTGAGCTTTACTATATAAAAATCCTCTTCTCATACGAGCACATAAATAACAAGGTTTTTCACCACTTATTGTATTTACTACATCAAATATATCACTATCAAACATAGTAATAGGTATATTAAGTCTCTTAGCATTTTCATAAATTAAGTCTCTATTCTTCTCAGCATATCCAGGATTCATAACTACATACTTAGCTTCGAACTTTACTTTACCATGACATTCTAACTCTTGAATACATTTAGCAAGCAAAAATGAATCTTTTCCTCCACTTATACATACCATTATATTATCATTTTCATTAATAAGTTTATAATCTTGAACAGCCCTTACAAACTTACTC